>CALGUT010000054.1 GCA_937920335.1 uncultured Opitutales bacterium | reverse complement strand
TGTGCATGTTTGTAGCGTCACTCTTTTTGTGGTCCTGTTCAAATGAGCCCTCCGTTCAAAAATACAAAGTAAGAAAACCTGCCATTACCAAGAACGTTTCCGCTATGACGGTTTCTTCTGGCGACGCAGTCGACACAGGATTGCCGTTCACTTGGGTGCTTCCAGCTGGTTGGGAAGAGGGGAAGCAGTCGTCGATGAGGCTGGCGAGTTACAATGTTCCATTAACGAATGAGGTGGGTGATTTTTCTTTGGTTCAACTCGGAGGCGCGGCGGGTGGCGTTATGGCTAACATCAACCGGTGGCGTGGTCAGATCGGTTTGAGCGATGCAACTCCTCAGGAGATCGCGGGGACCTCTCACATGCACTCCACTCAACAGGGTGGAGAGTATCTGCACGTAACGCTGATCAATGATGAAAATCCCGATAGCGCGATCATTGCAGGTATTTTTGAAAGACCGGGATTCACCTTGTTTGCCAAACTCACAGCTTCCAAAGCGGGAGTGGAAGAAGCGCAAAGTTCCTTTGAGGCATTTTGTAACTCCGTAGTTTTTAAAGACGCCTAGAGCGGGATCGACCATGAGCGAAACCAAGCCTAAATCTCCTCTTCTCAAGTTCGCCTACTTCATGTCGAATCCTGAGATCTTCTTTTATACAGCAATCTGGCTGATTGTTTTATTAGTGGTCGGAACGATCGATCAAAAATACAACGGACTGTATCTCGCTCAACAAAAGTATTTCTCCTCCTGGTTCGTCTGGGGTATCTTTCCTGGCGGACGATTGGCGATGACCATCGTATTCTTCAACTTGGCGGCCAAGTTGATTCTAAGGAGCCCCATTCGTTTCAACCGTATCGGGACATTAATTACTCACGGAGGTATGTTGCTATTACTCCTCGGAGGTTTCTTTACCGCCTACTTTTCGAATGAAGGTAGTATGCCGATTCCCGAAGGCCAGATCAGCAGTTACTACCAAGATTATCATACGCTTGAGTTTGCGGTTACCGATAAATCGCCCGAGGATCATGACGCGGTGGTGGCATTTTCCAATGAGTATATCAAAGAGGGGGCTGTTATTTCCGATCCCGACTTTCCGTTCACGATCACTGTTGAAACGTTTCACAGGAATGTGGATATTGTTCGTCGAGAACCCGAGGTTACAGATGGCGTATTTGGTTTCGCCCAGCGCTTCCAGTTCGTTCCCAAAGCGCTTGAAAATGAGTTTGCTCAAAACATGGCTGGCATGGTGTTGAAGATAGAAGGGCTCGATGACGGAGCTGATGGGACTTATATGGTGTTCCAATTCATGCAGGTCCCTCAAACGATCAGAGCAGGCGGAAAGGACTACGTAATCGACCTCCGCAATAAACGTTACCAGCTTCCCTTTGCGATTGAGCTTACTGAATTCACCAAGAAGGTTTATCCGGGAACTACTAAAGCATCCCACTACAGTTCGCTGGTAAACGTAATTGAAGGGGGAAACAAGCGTGAGGTGTTAATTTCGATGAATGAGCCGCTTCGGAATTTGGATTTCACCTTTTACCAAGCCTCGTTTATCGAAGGGGTTGCAGAAGACACAACAGTTTTGGCAGTGGTTCAGAACGCCGGTCGAAATTTCCCGTATATTTCCAGTATTATAATGGCTATTGGTCTCTTTGTTCACTTGTTGATACAGGTGCCTAAGATGTTGAAACGTTCAAAGAAGACCAAGGAGGTGGCTGCATCATGAAGCGTTTATTATTAGCATTCTTTAGTTTGGTGTGTGTATTGAATCTCAGTGCCCAGGATTATGAATCACCGGTTCGTGCCGGTGCTCTGGAGGCATTGATCGTTCAAGATCAGGGACGTCTCAAGCCTTTGGATACATTCGCTCGTTCGCAGCTTTTGTTGTATCATGGTAAGTCCACGATCGAAAAACAGAAGGCTATCGACTGGTTATTGGAGTTGATGATCGATCCCCGTAAGTCTTATGAACGCAAAGTGTTCAAGGTCTTTGAGAAAGAGGCTATTTTGGGACTGGGGATTGGCTTGGATCCTGAAAATGTATACTCGTTCATGGACTTGAGTCGTGGTATCGATGAGCATATGGAATCGCTCCGAGGCTTGAGCGAAAAGACACCGGAGGAACGGTCTCGTGGTGAAACGCAGTTGCTTACGCTCTACCGGAAGGTGATGCAGTACTTGGCGCTCAGCCGTTCGTTGACTGGGCTTCGGGCGGATATCGTCGTAAATAATGCAGAGCTGGCTGAGGCGATTGGATTCGAACCCGGGAAAGCCTACACCTATCGTGAGTTTCTTCAGTCGCGCGAAGCGTTAGCACGGGAATTGCAGGTGCTTCAAGGACGTCAGGAAGGTGACTCTATTAACGAAAAAGAAAGTGCGCTCGTTGATCTGGTGCAGCAGCTTCAGGGAAAGATGGCCGATCAGTCGGCCGATCTCCTCAGACTCGTCAAACCGCAAACGAATCAGCAAGAGGGTGATTGGGCATCTCCTTGGGGGATCCTCGATGGGCGTCAATTGTCTGAGTGGGAAAACGAGCGGATCAAAGAACTGGAAGCGATTGTGGCCAAATTTTCCAAGGACAGTTTTGCCGATGTTTCTGCCGAAGTGGACGCTGCCAACGCGTCATTGGACGCCAGAGTTAAATACGACGCCGAGCTTGTGTATAACAAGGGTAGCTTTTTCAAATTCAGCAATGTCTTCTACATCCTGGCATTTGTGCTGTTGTTGATATTTTACGCTATCAATGTGAAGGTGATTAGAACCC
>CALGUT010000053.1 GCA_937920335.1 uncultured Opitutales bacterium | reverse complement strand
ATGCCATTCATCTACTTTGCCAATCGACTCGTCTTTGAAAGCAGCGATATTATTTTCCATATCGATAATTTTGAAACTCCACGCAGCCTTGAGTGAAGGCAACAGTGATTCTTCGATCGGCATCAGACGAAATGCTGGAAGGTAAGTAGCGTCCTTCACCATATTTACATTGTGAGCCAGATTGTAGTGACCGTCACGTTCGTCACCGTCGAAATCTAAAATCGACCACGATAATCCGATTAAACTATTTTCGGTCAACCGCGATTCCACCGATTGTTCCTCTCCTTCATAAGGAGCGTAGTCGTATGGGGTAATCCAAAATTCCATAGCAAGAGTCCCGCTTTCTCCGTGCTTTAAATCGAAGTTGTAGGCGACGTTAGAATATGGGAACTCAGCAATCCATGGCTGGCCACCCCAAATAAGAACCCAAGCGTTGTTAACCGGTGGCGTATAGATATGGTAATTCTGAGCGTGATTACCGGAGAAACGGGTATAGTTTTCAACCGCTTTCGGATCAGCCGAATCTTTCGACCACTGATCGTTAATCAACGGATTGAATATAAACGGACCGCCTGACCGATCCCCATCGACTACGATTTCGAATATATCATTTTTGTAACCATTAGGGTTAAACCGTTCGAAGTCCCAAAAGTCATCATGAGCGATGTAGCGAACGTACAGGCGATTCAATCCCTTCACCCAACCAACGGTTACTTGTATATCTATATCGTTGCGATCTATGTCGATACCGTGACCATCTTCGGTATCATTAAGTAAAGACGTACCGTAAACGTAACTGTCAGGAACCATGTCCCAATCGCTTAACTCGCCGTCGATCCTGGGAATCGCATCCTGCGGAAACTGGAACACTTTGAATTCCAACTCTCTCTTGAAAGAGCTTTCCGGAATATCGTTTCCGGAAACGCTCGTGAAGTCTATCAGGAACAGGAAGCCCAGTATTAATCGGATCACAGGATAAGGACTACTTAGTCCGTCTTAAGTTTAGCGAAATCAGTTAATCCCATCGCTTCGAGGAAAGGCGCATCATGCGCCTCATCTGCATCGTTTCGCGCTCTTACACCGAGGTCGACTCCAACAACCGAACGAAACGGTCTAGTTCCAGCTTCACCATCTACGAGGGCCACAAAAGTATTTACCACATCTATCGGATCCGTAGGCACTTCAGGGTCCATGAACATTCCTTCAAATGCTTTTCCCATACCTTCAAACGTTTGGGCTACAACTTCAGGATATGAATCCGCCCTGCCCTCATCGTCTTTAGGTGATGGGCTTTGGCCAAATAGTTCTGTGCTAAATGGTCCTGGTTCAACAACCACAACGTCGACGCCAGAAGTAGCAAGTTCACGCCTCATTCCCAACGAATACCCTTCAACGGCCCACTTACTAGCATGGTAGACCGAGAAAAACGGAGCACCAAAACGTCCTGCTATAGAACTTACATTTATGATGAGTCCCTGACCTGCCTTCCGCATCGCCGGCAGTAAACCCCGGTTTACACGGTGAATCCCCACGACGTTGATATCGAGCTGACGGGTCAACTCATCAGCAGTGAAGGCTTCGGCTAACCCGACATACATTTGCCCGGCATTGTTTATGACTACGTCTGGAGCTCCACCCTTTTCGAGAATAACGGCAGAGGCGGCTTCAACAGATGCATCTGAAAGAACGTCCAACTCTACAACGGTTATGTTCGGGCTCGCTTCCCGAAGCTTAGCAGCTGGTTCACTGTTTTTTCCATCTACATTTCTCATTGTCGCGAAGACTTGGTCTCCTCGATTTGCAAATACTTGGGCGGCCTGAAAACCAAAGCCGGTGCTGCAGCCTGTGATAACGATTGTTTTCATAAAATATGGTTCGGGTTTTTGCTTAAGACACAAATTAAGAAGTCCGTCTTTCTTTTGTTCAACGTGTTTATTTGTCTTGGTAAAAATATTTCCCAGAACTCTGATCCCTGACTTGTGCAGTAAAGATCGTTTGTTATGGTTTTCTTATGCCTAAAAGAAACCTATTGTTGTGTGTGTTCTTATTCTCTCTGTTTCCCCTTGGCTGCGGTAAAGATGCAGCGAATGTTCAGCAACCCGTCGATAACAGCCGAACTTTGGTAACATTCGCTGCCATGGGCGATGTGCCCTACGGCTTAACCAAGGAGGCCATTGAAGCTGAGGAGGAGATTTTAAAAGCGCAGCTTATCGATTTGAATAAAGATGAGACCATCGGATTCACGGTGCATGTAGGTGATATAAAGAAAGGGGCAATTCCCTGTAAAGAAGGCGTCTATGAAACTGTTTCTGAGATTTTGGAAACAAGTAAAGTCCCCGTGTTCATTATTCCCGGTGATAACGAATGGAATGACTGCAAAGACCCCAAGGAAGCATGGGAGTTTTGGGAAACTCACTTTATGCGTTTCGACGAAAAATGGGATCACGAGTTCGACGTAAAAAGACAAAAAGGCCGCAAGGAGAACTTCGCATTTCTCGAAAATGGGGTGCTCTTTCTGGGTTTAAATTTGGTAGGCGGAAAGATCCATAAGAAAAAGGAATGGGAATCCATGATTGAAGATGACTTGGATTGGCTGACGAAACAATTTAGCGAACACAGTTCATCGGTCTCTTCGGCGGTTGTGTTCATACACGCAAATCCCGGCAAACTGGACGGAGATGAATTCGATCATAAGAAAGAGGAATACAAGCCGATCATCAAATTTCTTGATAAAGAAACGGCTAAGCATTTTCCGAAACCCATTTTAATGATCCATGGTGATGGGCACAAATGGATACATGATTTTCCATTTCCAAACGCAGGCTCCAGAATTACCCGTGTCCAGGTAACTCAAGGAGGTTTAGAGGCTCCTTTGAAAGTGGAAGTTACGGATAATCCAGATCAACCGTTTCGTCTAACGAGAAGGTAACCGTTATCAACCTAAAGTACTGACTTCAGGCAGCATACCGTTTTCGTCTAGGGGCAGAGCCCGAGGCTCCACTATAATCTCCAAATCGTTACGTTGTCTGGCTTCCTCGAGGTAAGCCACCGAGCATTCCATTTCAGACACGTGCAACGTGTCCTGTATCCACATCAACTTAGCATCAGATGG
>CALGUT010000052.1 GCA_937920335.1 uncultured Opitutales bacterium | reverse complement strand
TTACACCGAGAGAGGTCGTGATAGACCGTAATATCTCCATTCTCGTCGAAGACCAGACGAGATTCGTAGGGGTGGGACCAACCATATCCAAACATACCCTTTTGGCGATCGAGCATCGAGTTGTAGCGCAGACGTAAGTCCAGTGGTCGTGAAGTTTGGACGGACAGTGTTTTTGCTTCCTGTTGAAAGGATCCGATAGCGGTGTCCACGAAAATTCCCGCCAGACTGCCTGATCGGGGGCGAGTTTCCCTTACATAGGTTTTTTCAATGTCGGATAATTCCGTCTGGAAGGAGAATGTGTAAGGGACAAGAGATTGACCATCTTCGGATTTAATACCCTGGCTTAAGGCGACTTCGATGACCTCACCCTCCCGGAAAGGAAGGACAGGATTGATGGCCAGGGTATCGAAGGCGGCGGTAACATCTGCAGCTATCTCACCTGAAATGGATCCTTGGATAGATACATTGGCTGCGGTTGCCGTGCTGGTATCGAGAACTGATGGAAACTTGACTGCCAAGTCACCTTCGACCGAGACACCGGTAGCTCCAGGTTCCACCGAGGTGGAGTCGACTAGAAAGGTTTCGGTTTCGAAGATTGCTACAATTTCTCGATCTGACAGCGCCTGATTGTAGAACCGAACGTCATCGATCGCACCTCGAAAATTCTCATCGGAAGTACTTTCGCCAGCTCCGTCGCAGCCGATGCCCCATGGATAGTCGGTGGGCTCGATGGTGGAGGCTTCCATAGATGCACGACCCGCTGACTCGCTGTTGACGAAGAGCTCCATATGACCGTTGATCATGCGTACCGCCAGGTGATACCATACGCCCGGGGTCAGCACCTGCTTGGAGGTGATGGTAACCGCGTCTTCGTTTTCCTTGTAGATGGTGAAGCGGGCTCTCAGGTCTTGATCGGTGCGGTCGGTATAGGTTTCCAGAATGATGGCGCCTTTCTCAAAGCCAGCCAAGCTGCCGTCCCACTTACTGAGGATGCGACGCAGTTGGCCGGGAATGGCATCGTCGGGACGCACCCAGGCCATCAGGGTCAGGCGGCGATTAGGTTCAAAACTGCTGTTTTCCAGAACGACGCGATCGTCTTCGCTATCGAAGAGCAAGGCCCCGGAGTTGCTACCATTCCGGTCCGGGATCGTGGTGGTTCCGGTGGCAGGGTTGGTAGTTGATGACAGTGCATCGGTGGCGTTCCCGTTCAATGGGTAGTGCTCAATGAAGTAGTCGTCCAGTGGTGGAAAGATTTCCAGCATCACACGTTGGTAGCTGCCTTCGCCTTCATCCGCCGAGGAGTAGCTGCCCCAGACAAAGCGCTTCAGGGTGGACGATTGTCCTGTGAACCTTTCCAGCACTACTTCGTCGTTGACCAAGAATTCTGGTTGACCATTTCCGGCGGCTTTCCGCACCACGTAATCGTTAAAGGTGCGTCGTTTGCCATTGAGGAAGATAGCATCAGCCACGCTCGGCTCCACCGCGGGGTCGCCAATCGAGTTGGAGCCAAAGGACAGCCCCCAACGTCTGGATCCATCGGCAAATTCGGTGTAGATGGATGCGCCCAGCCGGTCACTGGGTTCCGTAACCATGATCCGCGTCGTGTATTGCCAGCCATACGTTTCAGCCAGGTTGAACTCGTCGGCGGTCGGAACGATTTCGTAACCGCGTGTGCTGCCGGACTCGGTCCCATAATCACCCAATGTCCAAGTGCCAACGCCAGCAATTTTTTCCGAACGTGTCCCTTGGTTATTGAGCCCGCCGGTGCTTGTCCATCCCGAAAGGAAAGGTGAGTTATCCTCATTGTGTAGGGCGATGATTATCCCATTTAATGAGGGGCTGAACCAGCCCAGTAGCCATGCTCCCAGAGTCATGGCACTTAGCGCTAACGGGGATTTCGATTTTGTAATATTCCAAAGTCCTGAAATCTTGTAATTCATGATAAGATAGGAGGGCTGAGTGTCGTCGTTTCCGATCGGGCAAGCATAGCGTATGCCCTACTGTATATCCGTCATGTGAGTCAATACAGACAGTATCCAAAGGATGAAAAATTTTCCTTCACAAGAGATTCTTTATCTGAGAGCAATCCTTTCATACTGGAGGTAAGTTCTTCTAAGTCACGTGGATCATTAGGGCGTTCTTCAACTGGTTGAGTTCAAAGGTTTTTACTTTCGACAAAGTTGAAAGTGCTGTTTTGCTGCCTATGAACGTTTCGCAATCCCCAAATACGTTTCTATGGTTATAAAGCGCTGTTTTGCTCACAAGGTTTCCCATTTCATGGGTGGTAAGTTGTGGAACCCCATGATGAAGTTCGCCACGAAAGATATTGTTTACGTCTTTGTCGAAATGGAGTCCGGTGAGTTTGGCGTGGGGGAAGTGTGGTCTGCTTATGGGACTCCCGAAACGTTAGTGTATATCGTGAATAACGACATCTCTCCGCTCGTTGCAGGCGAAAGCCCTCATGATATTGAGCATATCAGGAAGAAGGTTTATAGGATCGCTCCATTGGGTGGAATCGCTGGTTTGATGTTAAATGCGTTGAGCGGTGTGGATATTGCCCTGTGGGATCTGAGGGGAAAGCTACTCGGGCTGCCTTTGAATAAGTTGCTTGGTGCGTATTCGGAATCTGCCTACACCTATGCAAGTGGTGGGCTCTACGGGAAAGACAAAGGTCTCGATGAGTTGGCTGCCGAAGTAAAGGGCTTTGTCGACGATGGATTTACCGGTGTTAAGATGAAAATCGGTGGGCTCTCGATTGCCGAAGATGCGGAACGAGTCGCGGTTGTGCGGGAAGCGATCGGCCCAGATACGCGACTGATGGTAGATTCGCTCCATGCCTATGATGTGGCCCAAGCCATGAAAGCGGCAGATGCGATTCGTGAGCACGATATTTATTGGTTCGAATCTCCAGTGGCCTTGGAAGACATGGCTGGGCACGGAGTCATAAATACGAGTAGCGGCATCCATGTGAGTGCGAACGAGTCACTCTCCGGTATCTATCAATTCAAGCATTTGATGGAGCATCGGGGTGCTGAGTTTATCCACTTTGACCTCTCCGTTTGTGGAGGCATCACTGAGGCCATCAAGATTGCAGCGATGGCTGAATCAGAAGGATTGAAGTGCACGGTGCATGCCGCGAGCGGTGTAAACCTGTTTGCCGCGAGTATTCATTTTGCTGCTTCGATTCCCAACTGCGATTCCGTCGAATACCATTTTGTTCACCAATGGCTGTCTGAAAACCAACCAGAGGCCTTGATGCATGAAGGTCCCTGGGTGAAGCCTCTGGATAGCCCCGGAATTGGAACGTCGTTCCTTACGCCTGATTTTATTGAAACGGTTGCAGCGAAGGAAGCTCTCAAGAGACAGGGCTAGGTTTTGAGAAAATGCAGAAATTATTGGCTTTTTTGTCTTGTTTTGGAGAGCGTTGACAATCTTCCCTAGAACGGAACCCGTTCCTTTATCGTTTAACACTTAGCAACCATCCCCTGATTTTACTATTTGCGGCTTCAATCATCGCGTTAGTTCCAGTCTCTCATGAAAGTTCTCCCTAAGCTTATCGGTCTCTTAATTCTGTTGATCCTTGTGGTGTTATCGCTCGTGGATCCGAGCTCGGTGAGTGTATCGACCCAATGGATCCCATTTATGGGACGGTTTCATCCGGTATTGCTTCATTTGCCAATCGGTATGTTTGCAGCGGTCGTTTTGCTCGAAGTCTACGCATGGTTCCGTCCGGTTAGTCAGATTGCGGAGAAAGTGGGTTTCCTGCTGTCGGTTTCGTTTTATGCGACGGTATTCTCTGCGTTATTCGGAATCTTCCTGTCTTGGGAAGGTGGTTACGAGGGAGACGCGGTTAATTTTCACAAATGGGCAGGCGTCGTAACTGCGGCTCTCATGTTGGTGCTTGAGTGGTTGGCCAAGGCCCGAGTGGACAAGCCCAGGCAGTTACCGATCGCCTATCTCGGAGGCCTGGTTGCGACTATCGTAGCGATGACACTTACGGGTCATCAGGGAGGATCACTTACTCACGGAGCCAATTTTTTAACCCAGCATAATCCGTTTTCGAAAGCGGCAGAAGTGGCAGAGGTGACGGCCGATACGCCGGTATTCGTTTCGCATATACAGCCGATTTTTCAGGATTATTGCGTTCAGTGCCACAGTCCGGAGAAGATCAAGGGTGAGCTCCGCATGGATACATTCGAAATGCTAATGGCGGGGGGCGTTCACGGAGAGGTCTTGGTTCCAGGAGACAGCGAAGCGAGTTCGCTTATTCATCGAATTCATCTACCGCTTCAAGATGAAGAGCATATGCCTCCCGAAGGAAAGCCGCAACCGAGTGAAGACATCGTGCAACTGCTCAGTTGGTGGATTGATCAAGGTGCAAGTGATACTGCTCGACTAGAAGACCTGGAAGTATCCCCTGAGATTGCGGTTCATTTTCTGGAAATCGATGTGTTGGAAATGAAG
>CALGUT010000051.1 GCA_937920335.1 uncultured Opitutales bacterium | reverse complement strand
ATCAAATTTTCCGGCTTCGAGTTATGACTGATGTGTCGAACCAGTTTGAGTCGCGCAGGATGCTTACCCGTTAACAAAGTGGAACGACTTGGACTGCAGGTAGGGCTCGCAACATAACACTGCTGAAAGTCCAGACCATCCTTAGCCAGTTGATTAATATGCGGAGTTTTGAACAGTTCTGGATTTCGGTACTCCAAATTGTTCCAACCCAAATCATCCACGAAGAACAGGACGATATTCGGTTTCATTGCCCCCATCAGCGGAGAAAAAAACAACCCACTTAGGACCAGGAAAAATAAGTATCTTTTCACAAATACGGGGCGCATACTTTCAGTTGAATCGGAATTATCTGCTTCGCGCCGCCTGTTTCGCTTTGGCGGCAAGTCCAATTGCTGGGCGCGCCATAGTCGATGTGGATTCCCGAAACACCCACGGCTCCCAAATCTTCACAATGCGTTCCCATTCCTTGAGAGATTTTGTAGGGTACCACGCAGGCCAACCATATTTAACAAAGTCGTACTTATCCCGATTGTTATAGACCCATTCATCCACCGTAGGAGCTGGGCAGGATTCTGGAAACACATCCCAGGCATGGTAATAGTCAGGTACCCCCTTATCGAGTATCACGTGATCACGCCAGTTCTGCAGCTCCGCAAGCAACTCCGCTTTCGCGTCGGCATATCCGGGATGGTTGGCGAGGTTGTTTATCTCATGCGGATCGGCTTTGAGATCGTACAATTCGACCTCGGGTTTACTCGGAGCAAAGAATGCCGCTTGAGCAGGCGTGAGTTGTCCTTTGAGATTCATCGCGTTCATCGCAGCCAACATCGGATAGGAGCTTTCCTTATAGTTGTTGTATTGGCAGTAGGGACGCTCGGGCATGAGGTTAAGAATCAACTTGAAGTCATCCGAACGAACGGCGCGCATGGCATCGTGAGTCTCATCCATTTTCTCACGAGCTGAGAAAACGTATTTTCTATTTTTCACCTCGTTACTGAAGAGACTCTTGCCGTGAAGTGGAACTGGAGCTTTGACACCTGCGGCTTCCAAAACGGTAGCGCAAATATCAATCGACATTACCAGATCGTCATTCACCTGTCCGCGTTCTACTTTGCCGGGCCAACGCATAATCATCGGAATTCCGATGCCTCCATCGTAAAGAAACTGCTTCCCGCGAATATGGCACCGCCCATGATCGCCAATAAAGAACACCAGGGTATTGTCAGCCAACCCTTCGTCTTCAAGTCGCTGAAGAATCTCTCCCACCTCACGATCGACCAGTTGCATCTGTTCCAGCCCATTGGCCCAATCCCGTCTAAAATAGGGCGTATCCGGGTAGTAAGGAGGGAGTTCCACCTCATAAATACTGATGGGCCTTTGTGGATCCCGCTTCCAGGAGCGGTGCGTACCGCCAAAAGTGATACGGGCAAAAAACGGCTGACCTGGCTTTCGCTCATTCCAGTCAACTCCCATAAATAGCTCTTCCTTTGTCGTCGGGAGAAAGTTGCAATCGGTTTTCCGACTCATCAATGCGGTGTAGTATCCTGCCTCGGCCAACAAATGAGGAATCGGCCTAATGCCATAAGGCAACGGTTGCTTGTTAGGTTCCCGATGCTCCTGAGCTCCAATGTAGTTTTGATGAAAACCCGTCATCATCGCAGACCGTGAAGTCGAACACACAGGAGAGGTTGTAAATGCTTGTTCGAATCGAATTCCTTCTGACGCGAGTTTGTCGACGTGGGGTGTCTGTAATCCCTTCGTCCCATAACAGGACAAATCTGCCGACCAATCTTCGATCGTTATCCAGAGAATATTTGGTCGATCCTGAGAATCGGCCATCAAGGTCAGAGCCGATAAAGACAGGCCTGCGAGAAAAAGTACAAGGCGTAATAGTTTCAAAAGTTTAGGGGCTGGGATTGGAGAGGAATTAAAGATCGGGGCGGCTTGAATCGAGCTGGCTCAAAAGAAGCGGTTTTAAGAGTGAGACCTTTTCGGGGTAACGCTTCGAAAGTTCATGCCTCTCCTCATTGTCTTCCTGAATATTATAGAGCTGAAACAGATCTTTCTCACGATCCACCTCAATCAGCTTCCATCCTTCTTTGGTTATGAGTGCACTACTTGCCATCCGGTTGAATTGATTATTAACAATCACATAGTCGTGAACCGCTTTCTGAGGTTTGCCCAATAGCGTAGGCAGATACGAAATACTGTCCTTACCGTCTGGCGGCATTACACCAACCAGGTCACCCAAGGTTGCAAGGAAATCATAATGAGCACTCAGGAGATCCGTCGCGGTTCCGGCTGCAATCTTACCGGGCCAACGAACAATCATCGGGCACTGCATACCTCCCTGGTAACCACTGCGCTTTAGGCCGGCTCGTCCCCCTGCTCCATCAAATACATCGCCCGCTTCGGAAGTCCTCCATTTACGATCCGTCAGATTGGCTTTTTCTCCATCTGGAAGAGTCTGCGCGTGATAACTGGGTTTGGGACCATAATATAGCTCATGTCCGTTATCGGAGGTAAATAACACGACCGTTTTTTTGTCCAATCCTAGTTGCTTCAATTCGGCCATTATAAGCCCTACATGATCATCGAGCATCTTGACCATTGAGGCGTATTTTTTTTCGGCTAGAGACAGATTTGGAAGATCGGCGAAGTCTGGATGCAGCTCCGGAATCGCAACCGGCCCATGAGGCAATTGAGTCGAGTGATACAGGAAAAACGGTTTCTCCTGATGATCACGGATATAATTCAATATGCCTTCTATAAATACATTCTGTGAATAGGTCTCGCCGCCGGATCCGACCGGCTCGTTACCGAACTCACTCATCTTCCCACAGAGTGGATCGTAGTTCCCTTCCAACTCAAATCGCTCTCCATTTCGCCACAGATATGGAGGATAAAAACCGTGGGCCCGTTGGTGGTCGTAATAACCTTCATGATAGTCCCATCCCATACGCTCAACCCGTTCCGCCCAAGTAAGAAAGCCGCGATCCAACTTTCCAAATTGGGCCGTTGAATAACCCGCTTGTTGTGCAATTTGTGCGAGAAATACTTCGTGAGGAGGTATTGGATGGGCGTTTGCTTTCAGCTCAGCCAGGCGTCTCTGGTATTCCACTTCAGTGATGTCGCCTCGGTCCCGGAGAATCGGCAATCCGGCGTTACTCTGTTTCCAACCTCCCAAACGTCCATCGTGCATGCCTGTAAGCAAGGTCCAACGTGCCGGTGCACAGAACACACCACCATAGTAGTTATTGAACTTGATCCCCTCAGCCGCCAGTTGATCGATATGCGGTGTCTTTATCAGTTCTTGCCCATAAGAACCGAGCATTCCCGGCCCCAGGTCGTCTGCGTAGATCAGAATCACGTTGGGCTTCTCAGTTCCGTCCTCCGCCCCCTTCAAAACGGAGAAAGTGAAAATCCCCAGACATATAGCAATCCCCGGGAATACTGATTTAAAAGATGCGTTCGTGTTCATGATTAAGTACTTTCAGGGCTTATTAATTTCGCAGACTAGACGATCGTCCAGCCACCATCCACGACCAGCGTATGTCCCGTTATCATCGACGCGGCCTTGGAGGCCAAAAAAATAATGGGAGCTGAAATTTCTTCCGGCTCAGCCAGATCACCACGCAGCAAATTCTTTGTCTGTATCGCAGCTGCGAAATCGGCACTGTCGTTCATGGCCTGCTCAGCCATAGGAGAGCGGGTGACCGTTGGCGCGATCGCATTGACGCGTATTCCGTATTCGGCCCACTCAGCGGCCATCGTTCGAGTCAGGTTGTTTACCCCCGCCTTGGCACCGCTGTAAGGCCCTCGCTCGGGTGCACCGACTACGCCAGCCTGTGATGAAACATTAATAATAACGCCGCCCGTTTCCTGCTTCATCATTTGTCGGGCTGCAATCTGACTACAGAAGAATACATTCTTCAAATTCGCATCAACAATGAGATCATATTGTTCCTCGGTGCAGTCGATCAATTTCCCCAGCTTGTTATAGCCCGCATTGTTCACTAGCACATCGATACGCCCGTAATGAGCGATTACCGCAGCCATGAAGGCTGACATCGACTCCACCTTGGTAACATCCAGTGAATGATAGAAGCACTCGCCACCTGCCTCGCGGATTTCGTCTGAGAGCGTTTTCAGCTCACTCATCGTGCGACTACCAATCGCAAGTTTCGCACCCGATCGCAGTGCGTCCTTCGCAACGACACGACCAATACCACGGCCAGCACCCGTCACTACGACTACTTGATTCTCCAATCCGAAACTCGATAAACATGGCATGAGTCTGATTTGTATAGATGAGGACTTAGAATATAAAGGCTGAATCTCCTAACGCTTCTCCTTCATGGCAGCGTACTTGTCGTTCATTGCCTTTTGCCCATTGAAAGTGGGATGCGCTTCAGCTTCGTATGCTGGTAGCCACGTAGCTAACTCCTGCTTCACGACGTCATGATGCCCTGAATCGGCGAGGTTATGAAAATTCTTGGAATCTTCGATCTGATCATACAGCTCTTCGGAACCATCGGCATACAAGATATACCGCCACTTATCCGAACGGATGGAATGATTTCCCAATCCTTGAGTAGTGACCACAGCACGTCCGGTTTGTATATTCGGGTTCTCCATGAGCGGGACAAGACTCACACCATCCAGTTTGGTGGCTGAAGGTAACCCACAGAGCTCATTAAGCGTCGGAAATATATCTAAAAGACTTACAGGCTGATTGCTCGCCTCTCCCGGTTGGTAACCTCCGGGAGCAGCCACAATTAAAGGAACCCGCGTCGTTTGCTCCCAAAGCGCGAATTTTTCCCAATGTTCTTTTTGTCCTAAATGGTACCCGTGGTCCGTCCAAAGAACGATAATCGTGTTATCAGCGAGCGGGCCATTTTCGAGCGCTGTGAGCAACCTCCCGATCATATCATCGGCAAAACTTACCGAGGCGTTGTATCCCTGAACCGCTTCCTCCCATTTTCCATGCTCCACCGTCCATTGGTGCCACCCTTGTTTACGCATGGCACGGCCTGCTTCAGGCACGTCCTCCAGATCATTTTCGATCACTTGAGGAAGAACCAATTCATCAATCGGATGCCTGTCAAAATACTCTTTCGGAGTCCACCAGGGAATATGAGGACGGTAAATGCCCACTGCCAGAAATAGGGGTTTGTCGTGTGTTTGCGCCAGGTGCTTTTCCGCCCAAGATACGACTTTCGCATCCGCCATTTCATCCGTGTCGATATCCAAGGCTGCCCAGTCCATATGTCCTCCATAAAACTTGGGGTTCCCGTTGGTCGGAATTTTAGGTGGGTCTACTTCCTCAGGCATCTGACGACTCTTAGACGGGAAATAATCGTCCCATGGTCGAGGGTCCAAGTATCCTTCATACATACCATCACTGAGTGAGGCAGCGTGGTAGAGCTTACCTCCCCCCAAAGTTCGGTAACCATTGTTTTTGAAATGCTGGGGCAACGTAATGCGACTCTCCAAAACCTGGTTCTCCCGCCAATCCTGAGAATTCAGATACACACCTGACGTGGTCGGTGCCAGACCTGTCATGACACTCGCCCGAGAAGGGTTGCAGGCTGGTGCAGCACAATGAGCATTCGTAAACCGAACCCCCATTTCAGCCAGACGGCTTATATTCGGTGTGTGAATCGTGGTCTCACCGTTAAATCCCTCCGGACTTGTATTGAGATCATCGATCGCGATGAAGAGAACGTTCGGCGGCCTCTCAACTCCAGAAACTCTCAGGGATAGAAGGATTAGAATTCCGAAGAGACAGAAACGAACAGCAATACATGAGTGTAGAAACATATTTTTATGATGATCTAGATTCGATTAAGCTACACGTCAGTCTCGATTGTGGTTTCTAGCCAACTACGTTGTTTTATAACAGCGAATCTTGTCTTGGATATTCGACTGTTTAGGCAGAAAAACTTCATCTATACGATCACCAAAAACAAAGGTCGGTCATCGATGACGTTTCCACAGTAGAATTTTCACAAACGGACTTCTAAACGAATAACTAAAATCTCTTAACAGAGGCGACAGACGGGTGCTTAACTGATTCAGCTCATCCCGGATTGTGTGTTGCGCACGAAACGGTATACAAGATAATCATAGAAATTGTCTCCACATGGGCATCGTAAGCGACTATGTCCCATGATTCTCCCACTCCAAAAACCCCGCCATGAACTTAACAGCTCCACCTATCCTACTCCGAGTCATTAGTTACCTAATCTTATGTGGTATTTTCACAACAGGAACTAGTGGGTCCAATGGCAGACCAAACATTCTCTTTATTTTCGTCGATGACCAGTCTCCGTTAACACTGAGTGCCTATGGAAACGAAGTTTGCGATACTCCCAATCTAGACCGCTTGGCTAGAGAAGGTATGGTTCTTGATGGAGCTCATCACATGGGATCTTGGGCTGGTGCGGTATGCCTCCCGTCACGAACTATGGTACAAACCTCCGTGAATGTATGGAGAACGATGGATATCGCCAAACGGTACCCACGGATGAATCCGAAGACCTACGTCCATCAACCTGAGAAACTCCTGGCGGAGCTAAAGCCCGATAATCCAGACTACCACAGTATGCCCGCTATCTTCAATCGCGCAGGCTACGACACCTTCCGTACTTGTAAGATTGGTAATACTTACGAGGGGGCCAACCGCCTATACATGGGACGCCAGGATCAGACAAACTATGGGCCGGAGGACGAAACCGGAAGTTGGTGGCACGGCGAGCGAGTCATGAATTATCTAAACAAGCGGGAAAGTTCCGAGGCCGACGATCCCTTCCTTATTTTCTATGGGTTCACTCACCCACACGATCCACGTTACGGAAAACCTGAGCTTCTCGATAAATACGGGGCAGACAATACGAACATCCCGACCACACCCAACACCAGTGCACCACCGCTCCAAGAGAACTACCTGCCAGCCCACCCCTTTCACCACGGTCACCCAGGTCTACGCGACGAGGTAGCCGTCCAAGGGGTCATGCAGAATCGAGACGAGGCTACCGTTCGAAACGAACTCGGCAGAGAATACGCCTGCATAGAAAACATTGATCGACAGGTCGGAAGAGTCCTCGAAAAGCTCGAAGCCATGGGTGAACTCGATAACACCTACATCTTCTATTCCTCCGATCATGGCATCGCCGTTGGCCGCCACGGACTCATGGGGAAACAGAACCTTTACAAACACACCTGGCGAGTACCCCTGCTGGTTCGTGGACCGGGCATCAAAGCCGGTAGCCGGGCCCGGGGAAACACCTATCTTATGGATATGCTCCCCACGTTTTGCGATATAGCTGGTATCGAAAGATCCGATACTTTCGACGGTGTTAGCTTCAAGCCCGTTCTTACGGGAGAGAAAGAGACTATCCGCGATGTCCTGTACGGCGTCTATAATGGAGGGACCAAACCGGGTATGCGCTCCGTCAAGAAAGGGGACTGGAAACTGATCAAGTACGATGTACTGGACGGTTACGTTAGAGAAACCCAACTATTTAACCTCAAGGAGAACCCACACGAATTTCTTATTCAGCATCATGATCCAGCAGTCGTGAAAATGACTGGCATCAAAGCCAACCCTCATCAGGTCGACCTCGCTGAAGATCCCGCCTACACTAATAAGCGCAAAGAAATGGAAGCCCTTCTTCTCAGCGAGATGGAAAAGTGGGGTGATCCCTACCGACTCTGGGATCAGACTCAATGAAGAACGCATTGAGCCAGGAAACGGTGGGCAGTCACTGCTAAAAAAGGGATCGCTTAAATAAATCCGTCACCTTACTCAAGTGCACCCTGTTTATTTTGCGACGTAGGCTTCGATATCTTTTGCCGCTTTCGTTTTCATGCCCGGCTTATTGAGATAGCCCAGATCTCGAAACCAATCGATAAACCGATCTGGCCAGGTGCCGTAGGGGATACCGCCGCGGTCGGTTAAGCCCCCACCGTGCCAACCATTTCCATACATATGTATTTCTATGTTGGGTACCTCTTTGTCGAGCATTGCCATGTAATAGTCAAACGACCAACGGGTATGGCTGGCGTTTCCGTAACTGGCACAAACGATGAAGGCAGGAGGTATATCTTTAGCTATCTCAACGGTTTCAGGGCTCTTGGTAATTTCCGATGGACCGGTGTAAATCAAGCCTACGAAATCTGGACGTGATGAAACACCCGCCAGTGGATCGCTTGAGTCATTGTTAGCTGCATCGAATTTCACATACTGAAGGGCAGCATTCGCAGAGGGTTCACCCCCCGCAGAAAACCCCATCACTCCAATCTTATCAGGATCAATTCCCCACTCGTCTGCCCGCGACCGAATCAAACGGATAGCCTGTAGTGTGTCGTTCACAGCATCTACTTCCGCATTGTAGCCATCGTCCCTTAATCGGTAGCGCAGAATAAACGTATTCACCCCGAAATTATAAAAATACGGGACCAAGTCAGTTCCCTCCGAACCGATGATCAGGCGTTTGTGACCACCCCCCGCCAAAACGATCATGGCTACACCGGTATTACTGCTCTTGGGAACGGTATGCACTTCGATCGAGGGATTGTGCACATTCACGATATTGTGAATACGCCCCGGCACATCATGCATCGTGTAGACCTCTGCTTCGGTGATACGATCCTGCTTCAGAAACGGTGAGTCTGGCGGGTAGATCGGAATGACTATGCCGCCCGGAGAAATAGCCTGTGGCTGATAAGGCTCATTCGTCGCTCCCGCCGCTTGAGGAATGAACTGGGGACTAGTATCAACTTCACCGAATAAAAAAGAAAAGGAGAAGACGGAGGCAACTATCAGTACTACTTGTAGCGCTAAGTGAGTTTTTAACGGGGCAGAGTTCATAGTCAGCATTCTTTAAGGTTACCGGAAGAAGCGCAAGCCTCACAACTTAGCCATCCAAGTATATCGCCAGAAAACTATGTCTAGGGGGACACAAGAAACCGTCTGTTCACACAAGCCAGTTGGATTAACGCTTCCGAGGAATTTTATTCCGACGATCATCCCTGCGTTCCATCGCTCCGGTAATCTCGCCCTCATCATCTATCAGAAATTCAAGGGTCATCTTTCCATCCTCTGAAACGAACAAACGATCCCCTGCCGGCAGAAATAAGCGGGGATCCCGTTTCAGGTATTGCCAATAAGTCTTACCATCATCAACGAGAAATCGATGAGTCACCTTCTTCCGCTTGGCGTACTCACCCGCCAGGTTTTCATAAGAAGCGACATCATAAGCATCCAGAGGTTCGGGTGGCACAAATGGATGACTCTCAATATACTCATTCTCTATCTTCTGTTTATCAATTTCCGCTATGATGAACTCCCGCTTTGATTGAGACCGCGGTTTATCATCGAAAGAGAGTGCATCCACATAAGCTTCAAAAAGCGCGTTCACCGAACTGGCTGAGTAACCACTTTCGGCGCGCAACACCGTCATATAGAGCATGCCTTTGCGAACACGCTCAACGGCACTCTTGATAAAGGGTTTAAAAGCGAATAAAGCCGCACGGATCGCGGCCGCCTTAAAGATGTTAACTTTTTTCTGTTCCATGTAATGCGGAACTACATCGGCCAGGACTTTGTTGAACGCGCCTCTATGGGGGAGAAAGAACACCCAATCGAAATAAGAAAGTTCATCACTTGCCATCGCAGCTGGCGTCAATGACTCGATTCGTTCTTCGACACTCACCTCATCAAACGACTCCATCCAGGCAATCTGGTAGAGCTTTGAAGCCACTCCTTCCAACGGTAGTGGGATTGCAGGCACTAACATCTCAAAATCAATATCGATCCGCTCATCTCCACTTCCCTCCTGACCGTCTACTTTGATTTTATTCTCCCACTCTTCAATCAACGCTCTCAGTTCTTCAGCTGCGGGTTGCAGCCCAGCATCAATGCGATTCTCAGCAGCCAGTTTAAGAAAAAGCTTATAAACAAACATCGGGTGAGGTTCCCGTTTATCACCCACAATAACCAATCCGTACCCGGTGGAGGTATCAATGGTTTCAACAGCAATCCCCACCACTTCCTCAGCAAAACGTTCCGCATAACGCCGGTCGACCTTCGAACGTGCATACACGGAAATCGAAAGCGGCTGGTCCACCACTTCAAACGGCGCCAGCTCAACCAACTCCAGAAAATCACCGCTCATAGTACGAGTCTCGTGAGATTCCGAAACAGCTGATTCAGCCCCAAAGGCAGAACCCAACAATCCGAATATAACTACCCAGACTAAGACCAGTGTCCTGAGAAAGATTGGAAACCTATTGTGACTCAATAAATGCATTTAGGCGATTAAACTCATGCGATGATTACTTTAGGGAGTGTTTGTGAATTCAGAATCGAAACCAAATAAAAATAGCAGCAATGGC
>CALGUT010000050.1 GCA_937920335.1 uncultured Opitutales bacterium | reverse complement strand
CTGACTACTGGAATATCGTTCAAAGACGCTATGGGGAATCATGTTTCCATCTACTCATAGATCGCTAGTACTGATTCAGCTTATTGATGAGAAAATCGCTTTATTGGTGACCGACAAATGCACACGGCCATTAGATGGCCCCTTTATGACCTGCCATCACCGATCTCCCATCCCCAGCCTTTAGGCACTTGGCCTCCGCCTTTGTAATCGGCACTGGGTTTCAACGGCGGTAGCGTGGCCACAAACGCATCGTATTGCTCCCGCATATTCGCCACCACATCCGGGTGCTTTGCTGCCTGGTTCCTTATTTCCTTGGGATCCTTCTTCAGGTCATAGAGGTGCCAGCCATCCGGGTGTTTAATCAGGCGCCAGTTTTTCCAGCGGACCGCGTACAAGTTCCGACGAGGTTCATCCGTAGGGTCCGCGTTGTGCCAAAAGATGTATTCATGCACATCCCCTTGCTTGTCGCCTTTCAGGTAAGGCAACAGACTCTTTCCGTCACAACGCACGGGCAACGGCTTGCTGGCGGCCTCTGCGACAGTTGCATAAAAATCAATCGTCCCGATCATGCCTTCGAATGTGATATCGGCAGGTACGGTCCCCGGCCAGGTAACGATGGTCGGGGTATGCACCCAACCTTCCTGTTGAGTATCCTTGTTCTTTCCGCCGCGATAGGGCTCGGACGAACCACCCTCGGTTCTGTTCGCTCCATTGTCTCCGGTGAAAAGGATCAGCGTATCGTCCTCAAGGCCATGCTTCTTCAGCATTGCGAGCAATTTCCCGACTGCATCGTCCACCGCCAACACAGCGCCTTCGTAGGCGGTGCCATTGCCACCCGGAATCCGATCGCGGTAATGCTGAGGGGTATTCGCTACCTTTGAATGTACGGCAAACGGTGAGAAATACAGGAAGAAGGGATTGTCGGCATTACGCTCCACGAACTCCGCCATGTAGTCACCATCAAGATCCGTCAGGTATACATAGCTGCCGTCTTCGCGCTGGCGGTCGTATTGCGATCCAGGCGCGTTCCGGGCCACTTCCATAAATCCTCGCTGATGCGGTCCCTGTCCGTTGGAACCGATATCCCATTTCCCTACCTGCCCCGTTACGTAACCGGCATCCCGCATGAATTCAGCCAAGGTCGGATGGTCCTCCGGGATAGGCAGCCCCCGAGCCATGCCGGATTTCCCAAATCGTTGGGCATACATACCGGTCATCAGACTGCAGCGACTCGGTGAGCACGGCGGATTAGTGATGTAAGACATGGTGCACTTCGCACCCCGATCGGCCAGGGAATCGATATGAGGCGTCGGGATCCGTTCATTTCCGAAACACGCAATATCCCCATAACCCAGATCATCGATAAACAGAATCACCACATTGGGCTGTTTGCGGACGGTCTCCCGCCCCAGGCTGAGTGTGGGGCTCAAGCCTGAGGCGAAAGCCCCTACTATGGATGTTTTTAAAAAGTCTCGTCTATTCTGGGGCTGCATCATGGGGAATTCCTGGGGTCAATAAGTTAGAAACGATCGGGGTCTATCCTGTCGGCTAAAGCTTCCGGACCTGTCCAAGATTGCTGTACAACGACAGGCACACAAGCAGAGATAATATCCAGATTACACATAATGAAACAGGCGGCCAAATTGGCTGGGATTGGAGAAGCAATACACAAATACGTACCGTTCTCCAAAAAGGTAACGCAGAAAGATAACCCACCCCACAATCGTTATCCTGATCGTAATCTTAATCGTTATCGATATCCTAATCCCAACCCCACCCCCAATCCGAAAATAAAATGATACTTTCGGGCTCCGAATGGAGCATGAGTGAGTGATTCTAATATTATAACCATGAAAACCCTCACCATTGCCTTCTCTTTAATCTTCCTGGCTCTCGGGGCTAGCGCTTCGGCGGATGCCGTCGAAGACGAATCTCAATCCGAGCCCGAATACGAGCTGCCTGAATATGAGTTTATAGCGTATGTCACCCTTCCCAAACCGACTCGGAGCCCTATGCCCAAGGTGAAGAGCCAATTAGTAGGCACGAAGTTCAATATCTACCTGACCGTTACCAAAGAAGGCAGGGCGGAAAACGTTCGTTTGCAGAGGCCCCTTGCCAGTTACAGCAATGTAGACCGCATGACCTTTGCCAATCAAGCCCTGCAAGCGGTTTCCAAATGGCGGTTTCAGCCTGCTCGTGACGCCGATGACAAACCGGTAGCGGTAAATGTGTCCATGCCGATCAAAGTCGTGAAGTATGGCCAAATCTATCGCGCCATGGCCTCCCTGGATTTTGCTGAAACGGGTCATAAGAATTAGCCACTCACTTCTAATGGCCCTATTTGCTAAGAAATAAAGCATAGGATGATAGCCTATTTCTAGTATAATGGTTATCTTCCCAGATAGCTTGGGTCGCCCTTCGAAAGAGGGGCGACCTCTTCTTGTACGGTTCTCCTA
>CALGUT010000049.1 GCA_937920335.1 uncultured Opitutales bacterium | reverse complement strand
GGCATCGTACATATGGGGGCTATTCCCAATGATCAGATTCAGTCCGAGTCATCGACTTTCAATAACAACACCCTGAGTACTTATAATGTATTTCAGGCTGCAGCGATCAAGGGAGTGAAACACATCGTGTCCGCTTCCAGTGAGACCGTTCTGGGACTGCCTTTTGATAATCCCAAGCCCCAATATGTGCCGATCGATGAAGATCATTACCCGTATTCAAACTCCCATTACTCACTATCCAAAGTTGTGGGAGAATCCATGGCCGACCAGTTTGCCCGTTGGCATAGCATGTCGATTCAGTCGTTTCGGATTTCCAATATAATCACCGAGGAGATGTATCAGAAGTTCCCAACTTGGCAGGACAAGCCTTTTGAACGAAAGTGGAATCTTTGGGGTTATATCGATCCTCGGGATTTGGCGCAGGCGTGTCGACTGGCCTTGGAGGCGGACCTGCCCGGTTCCCGTCCCTATATAATCGCTGCTGATGACACCGTCATGAATCGATCCAGTAAAGGGCTGCTGGAGGAAGTGTTTCCGGATACACCGATCACGAAGGAATTGGGCGAGTTTGAAACCCTGTTAAGTAACACACGTGCAAAGCAGGAATTTGGTTTTCAGCCGAAGTGGTCTTGGAGGAATATGGTTGATCTTTGATGCTCCGAGGATTGCCCGATCACATCATTTTCTTCCTATGTTAGATAATTTCAGTTGCTGACCGAATCTCCTGCTGGACAAAGGCGATAGATTTCGCACACTTCGCCTTTATGTCAGAACTACCCACAAATACACCTAAGATTTCTCGTCGTAAGTTCGGGAAGGTTTCAGCCACTGCTGCCTCCGCTGCATTTGGCTTTCAATTTATTCCCAGCGCAGCCTGGGGCAACCTCACGAAGCCGACCTTGGTCGCTATCGGTGCGGGCGGCAAGGGCAAGGCGGATACCGCCGGTTGTGAGGCCGCAGGTTTTCAAATTGTTGGTCTTGTCGATGTCGTGGACGCCAAAAAGCTGACCGGTGAAGCCGCCAACAACCGCCGTTTGAAGTCTGTGCTCGAAGTCCGCGAACGGTATAACGATGTGCCATTCTGGACAGACTATCGCGAAATGATTTCCGAGATGGAGGGCAAAGTCGATGCGGTGACGGTGACTACCCCAGATCATCACCACTTTCATGCCTCTGCTATGGCGATGAAGGCTGGTATGCACATTTATTGTCAAAAGCCACTGACACACGGTATCTGGGAAGCGCGTATGTTGGCTCAGATCGCTGCTGAAACCGGCGTTAAAACCCAGATGGGTAATCAAGCGCACGCCGAAGATCATATGCGTCGCTGCGTTGAGCTCATCCGTGCGGGCGTTATCGGCCAAGTAAGAGATGTCCATATTTGGACGAATCGCCCGATTTGGTCTCAAGGGTTTGCTAAGGCACCTGCGAAGCAGAAGGTTCCAGAGTGGATTGATTGGAAGCAGTGGGTAGGACCAGCGGCTCACGTCGATTATAATGAAAATATTGCACCCTTTTCTTGGCGTGGATGGTGGGAGTATGGAACTGGAGCGTTAGGGGACATGGCTTGTCACATTATGGACATGCCACACTGGGCGCTGATGCCAGGTGCTCCTAAGAATGTCACGGCCGAGCAGTCCGGTGCGACCGATATCTCTCCTCCAATCAATTCCAAGATCACCTGGGAATTTGAGCCTAATCAATATACCCATAGTCGAGGAGTTCGTTTTAATTGGTACGATGGTTACCTGGATGCGAAGTTTGACCCCAAGACGTGGAAGCTCGTAAAGGGTAGTGAAGAATACAACCACCCCTCCGCCGAGGTATTGGACGGACGTCCATTCGATGACTACGGTTGTGTGATTATTGGCGAAAAAGGAAAAATGTTTTTCCATCGTCACGAGGAGAATTGGGTGATCAACCCATCAACAGCTGTGGATGGATTCACTTGGCCTGCGAAATCAATTCCTCGGGCGACGAATCAGGAAAATTATGATGAATTTTATGATGCCGTTGTTGGAAATGTCGTGAAATGCCAATCTAACTTCGATCATGCAGGGCCATTCACTGAAACGATTCTACTGGGTGTTATAGCTCAGCGTTCACCGAATGAGAAACTCGAGTGGGATGCCGAAAAAATGGAGATCAAGGGTAAACCAGAACTGAAAAAGTACATCCAGCGCAAGTATAGCAAGGGCTGGAAATACAAGGTCTGATTTCCAGGATAACCTAAACTTTCAAAAGCGGCACTTCCATTGAGAGGTGCCGCTTTTTTGTGTTTTATTGGGGAATGATCATCCCGTTTGTCATGGTTGAAATTGTCTGGCTATTCATGGATCTTCTCCAGTATTTTGTGCTCCTTCTTTATTTGAATGCCACCCCAAGACTCAGAGCAAGGCCATTGGTTTGCTGAATATCTTCAGCCGCATGAGGCCATGCTGCGAGGTTGGTTGGCCAGTCGTTTTTCGTCCTCTGCGATCGATATCGATGATGTTGTCCAGGAGGCATTTCTGCGGGTTCTGAAGGCCAACGAACTCAACGAATTAAGATCCCCTAAGGCATTTCTTTTCTCGACCGCCCGGAATTTGGCACTCGATACCGTGCGTCGGTCAAAAATAATTCAATTTGATTCTTTAACCGAAAACGAATTGTCGGACGTCATAGATGTATGCGAACCTATTCCGGAGTCGATCGAGAGAAATCAGGAGTTAGAATTGTTAACCAGAGCCATCCAGTCGTTACCTTCGAAGTGCCGCCGTATTTTCACATTGCGGAAGGTGTATTGTATGTCTCAAAGGGATATCGCCCAGGAGATGGGTGTTTCGATCAATACCGTCGCTACTCAGCTAAAAATTGGAGTTCGAAAATGTTCAGCCTACATGCATGAGCATAGCGGAAAATGAATAACGAAAACACAGGTCCCCCAAACCATCCGTCAGATGAAGATCATCGTATTGATGAAGAGGCCCTGGATTGGTTGATTCGGCATGACGGCGACTTCTCGCCGGAGGACCAGGATGCTTTTTTTCAATGGCTTTCTGAAGATGGCCGGCATGGTGAGTGGTTTGCGCATCATCAGGGCACTTACAGGCAGTTTGACTCCATGGTTCAGTGGAGGCCTGAGCACAGCGATCGCCCAAATCCGGATTTGCTGGCTGGACCCTGGGTTAAACGACCCTGGTTTTTAGCCCTCGTTTCTGTCGCAGCGGTTGCCGCTCTGTTATTTCTTGGATTGTTCATGTTTAATCCTCAGGGGAAGGATCACGATTTCAACGGATTCTTGCCGGAGACAGGAGCGATGGCTCTGAAATACCAGATCCACCGTTTGCACGACGGCTCGATTGTGGAATTGAATAAGGGCGCGCAGATTTCGATTCGGTATACCGGTGAGGAAAGGCGCGTCGATCTATTGTCAGGCGAGGCGTATTTCGAAGTGGCTAAGAATCCTGATCGACCGTTTATAGTGAGTGCCCGTGGAATTGATGTAAAAGCGGTCGGCACCGCATTTAATGTGCGTTTGCAGAATGACTCACTCGAAGTACTGGTTACGCATGGACGAGTTTTGATGGATTCTTCGGCGTTGATTGAACGCGACGAGGTTCAAAAAACAGAAGTTCCTACGATCTCCAGGCCAGAACTGGGAGCAGGCCAACGTTCGTTGGTTTCCTTTGCTACGAAAGTGGTATTACCAGTTATCGAAGAAATTACCGAAGAAGAAGTCGAAGTGGAGTTGGCCTGGAAACATCAAGTGTTGGAGTTTGTAGAAAGGCCCTTGTCAGAGATTGTTGAGGAATTTAACCGATATAATACGAGGCAGATCACTATCAGTGATCGCGAACTTTTGGATACGGAAATCACCGCTACTTTTAGATCTTATAATTTGGATGGTTTTGTGAGGCTTCTAGAGCTCACCGGACCTGTTACGGCTACGGTTCAGAGCGATGAATCGATAACGTTATCCAAAGACATAGAAATTGACTGATTTCTCTTAAGAAGAGTTTTAATCATTTCTTGAACAAAGAGATACGGATTCTTCGAAATTAATGGGTTAAGTGCAAATTTAACCCTTGAGATCAAAATGTTCTAATTTCTTAATTACGCTTTCACCCGATAAGTTATCTCAATCGTCTCTGGAGTAGTTGACTATTGCTCCATGGCTATAAATGAACCCACTGTTTTTTTGGCTTTTGCCGTCAGGTATAGGCAGATGTTGTCTATACATGCTCTTGTTGAGCCTGTCGTCTGCCTACATACTGGCAGTGGAACATCACGCTATGGAGTTGCACGTCTTCGAGATAAGTTCAGGGGAAGCAACATCGACCTTACCTCAGGTAGCTCGGCAAGGAAATGTGGACGTGATGTTCGCAGCCGAGATTGCCAGGGGAGTTCAAACGAATCCCGTCGATGGGGAGTACACTCCCTTGGAAGCACTGGAAAAAATGTTGGCGGACACTCCGCTGCAGATACTGGAGGACCGGGAAACCGGCGCCTTCGCTGTCATCCGTGTTTCTGAGGAAATATCACCCGCGCCTGCCCCGACTACTACAAACCTGAACTCAAAACCCAATACTACTCCAGATATGAATTCGAAAAAAGGACTCTTCAGTGGCCTCGTGAGTGGCGTCGCTGCAGTACTTACATTTAGCTCTTCGCCTGCCATAGCGCAGGATGATGAACCCAGCGATGAGGTAATTACTCTTCAAGCCTATGAAATATACGGGGCTGCTCAGGCAGCTTCAGTCGAAAGACAAAAACAATCTAACATCATTGGAAGTTATTTGAGTTCAGACGCGCTCAGTGAACTCCCCGACGATGATTTAGGAGAGGCGCTTTCGCGACTTGCCGGTGTAAACGTCATTGGCGGCCAAGGTAACGCTGAGGGCAGTGTAACGATACGGGGAGCCGATGGGCAGTATAACTCGATCAGAATCAACGGGGCTGCTCCAGCGAATGCTCGACTGGGTTCTCGGAACTTTGATGTGACTCAAATACCTTCTGAAATGGTCTCTGGAGTGGAAGTGATAAAAAGTATCACGGCTGAGCATCCGGCGGATTCTATTGGGGGCTCGGTCAATGTGGAAACAGCCAATGCCTTCGACTTGGGACGGACGACCAATCGCTATAAATTTGAGATGCGCAATCGGGACCAGGGAGATTTGAACGGATGGGGTGCGAACCTTATTCACTCCGATATCAAGAGTATCTTCGGTGGTGACAATAATTTCGGGATGTTATTCAACATTAACTATGTGGATGAAGACCTGGTTGAGTGGTCGACGCAGAACCGATTTCTAGATGAAGCGGGAAGAGTAGACGACTACCCTGGTTTTGCAGAACAGACCGATTTGGAAACCAATCCCAATGCTTCGATCCCGATTTGGGATCGCTTTGATCCTAACGAAGTGCGCACGACACGAGACGAGCTAACGATCAACGCCAGCTTTGACCTGTTGCTGTCGGATCGTACGTCGTTGTATTTCCGCCCATATTATCAAAGAGAAAATGATGACCGCGATAGTTTTTCTTTTCGGGTCG
This sequence comes from uncultured Opitutales bacterium, assembly GCA_937920335.1. Classification (GTDB taxonomy): domain Bacteria; phylum Verrucomicrobiota; class Verrucomicrobiia; order Opitutales; family UBA2995; genus UBA2995. The sequence continues at coordinate 2,915 of CALGUT010000049.1, read as the reverse complement.
ATCGCTTGGAGCGTGCGTTTGACGGTAACTGGTGGTTTATGGATGACGCAGGCAATGCGCTTGGCGAATGGGAAGACGACGGAGATGGTATCATAGGCAATGAGGGTGATACTTTTATTCAGGCAGTTGATAGTAGCGGGAATATTATTGTAACGCCCAATTTTGAAGCGAACCGCGATGGCCGCATTGATCGCATCGTCACTGCGCGTAATATTGAGAGAGAGTATTACCACCTTGATTTCGGCGGTGAAACCCGGCTCGAAGATGGGCTACTGGAATACCGCGTGCATTTTTCGGCGGATGACGGAGGGGATTTCAACAGACAATATCGCTTTCAGGAACGTTTTGACGACGGTCGTGCGGGTGATCGTTTGAGAGCCAGCTGGTTTGGTTCAACTCCACTGCCTGACTTTTCGGTATTTGAGGTTACGGAACGCCGTGGGCACGTGCCGTCGAATAACAAGGAAAACGTTTTTGGCGATGCGAATAGAACCTTCACTGATACGTCTCCACGTTTCAACTACCAGGATGTGACTGAGGACGTCCTGCTAGCCTCTATAGACTTAGATCAGGAGATCAACGATTTCGTGACCTTGAAGACAGGGGTTCGTTATCGGGCGGCCAAGCGTGACAATATAACCACTCAGTTGTTTTTCGGTCCGGAGGAGGGCGCGCGTCGAGTTTATCCTGCGGGAATGTTCGCCGATCCGGCGGATGGGAATTTCACGCTTTGGGATGATAAATATGCTGGTATTGCGGGTCCATTTGTTCGCGCCGATGCCGCGTATGATCACTTCTTCAGCACTTACCAGACGAACCCGGAAGGGTGGGAGTTTGCCCGTTCTGATCTGCGGGATGCAGCAGATACTGCTGAATTGAACGAAGATGTATTGGCGGCCTACATTCAAGGGACCTTCCGTTGGGATAACTGGACGCTGGTTGCTGGTGTGCGTGCCGAAAGTACGAAACTGGATACAACCTGGAAACCGTCAAATTTCGTAGTCGATGGAACCAACATTCCAAATCTTAATTCTGAACAACAGGTAATTTTGAACGAGATCGTTCAAAGAGGTGTTTCGGACTTAGGATTCGTTGGCGAAGACGGAACGTTTTCCTTTGGAGACATCGTAGAGGACATAAACAGAACCAATGACTACGATAACATCCTGCCTAGTGCCGTGCTGACCTATCGAGCGGGTGATACGGGCCACGTGTTTCGCTTTGCCTGGACAAACACGCTGACTCGTCCTGATTACCGTGAGCTCGTTCCGTTTGATTTGGGAGAGGCCAATCGCCAGCTTCAAGCGGCTGGAGTGCTCAACTTGACAAACCGGGATGAAGAGTTCGACTTGGGGAATCCTAATCTTACGGAACAGACTTCTGAAAACTTTGATATTGCCTGGGAGTACTATTTTGGTCCTCAGCAGGGAAACTCCATTTCTGTGACCTACTTCAAAAAGAAATTGGACGATTTCTTGCAGGAAGATACATTTCGCAGGCCTATTGAGCTCCTGATCGATCCAGAGGATACAAGCCTGGGTACGGAATTCGTCGTTTCGGACACCAACTTCTGGTCCAATGCGTCCTCAAGGAACATTGATGGTGTTGAAGTAAGTGGTTACTTTAATTTTGCGAATCTGTTTCCGGATTTAGGCTTCTTGAATGGACTTAGCTTTGTTCCGAATTACGCCTACATCACGGGTGATCAGACCGATCCTATCTATGACCAAGACGAGCTCGAAGAAGGTAACTTCGTTATTATCGGAGAAAATTTCACAAATTCTCTGACAAATCAGGCCAGGGAAATTTATAACCTTCAGCTCTTCTATGAGCGCCAACGGTTCAATATCCGATTGTCTTACAACTATATTTCGGAGTTGCAGCGCACGCCTTCAACCGCGGCGATTTCGGCTATCACCTTTGATCGTGAGCAGGAAAACGTGGACCTTTCTTTCCAGTATCGACTCTTTGAGGACAAAGATATCCGTCTGTTTTTTGAAGCGGATAACTTGACCGATACAGCGTCAGACGAGCGTTACGTCGGGAATACTCCAGGACTTTATACAACATCTTACCAGACCATTGGTCGCCGCTTTGTATTAGGTGTTCGTGGGTCTTTTTAAGCCTAAATCGTTTAGACCCCGGCAGCTGGCCGGGGTCTATTTCTTATACAGAGAACTCGCATTTTTCTCGTTTAAGGCGAACTGCCCAGTAGCATTGCCGAATGAGTTTCGTTATAATAAGAGTCATTCAATTTATCTTTTGTCTGATCCTATGGGCTGCAACAGGTGAAGGTCTGATAGCGAATGTGCCCGACCACCGATCCGTGATGCAGGGACTTCCAGTCATACATGGCAAGGAGAGAATATGGTCAATACCTGCCTTCGGTAATGTGGCGGAAAAGAATCCTCCGTTCTTGAAATGGCGCAAGCAGTCAGGCAAGGACGTTCGTTACGATGTTCGACTTTCCCAGGACGCCATCTTTTCTGAAGCGGATACGCTTTCAAGTCAGGGTATTCCTTTTGCCTTATTCAATCCGCATCAGCTATTGAAATTCGGGAAATGGTATTGGCAGGTGCGCGTGTCGGGCGAAGACTGGTCAGAGACGCAGCAATTTCTCATCACGGAAGATTCCGCAGTTTGGGACCCACCCACACCTGAATATTTTATTCAGCGTTTACCGGATTACCATCCCCGTGTTCTGGTGGATGCTCCTGAAATCGATGCATTTCGGTTCAATTCGGCAAAGACTGCAGAGGCAAAACATATAATAGCTGAGGCAGATGAATATCTAAACCTCACCCCTCCCTCAGAAAACCACAATATCACGGATATTGTTGGGGAATCAGCTGAAAAAACAGACAAGCTGCAAAAGGATGCTTCCAAGGAGTTGGGAAGTGAACTCTTCATGGGGG
>CALGUT010000048.1 GCA_937920335.1 uncultured Opitutales bacterium | reverse complement strand
CTGGCGAAGCCGCTGAGGATCCCTTAAAACTCCCCATAACACCTTTGAGGGAGTATCGAGCGGGAGAGATATCAAATATCAGAGAATCGTTCAGCTTCTCGAGCGGTAAGACGTTTGTCGACTCAACACCCGGTGACACTGGAGATGATGTATTCTCAATTTCGACAATTGAATCCTTGATTACGGTAGCACTTACAGACGTTAACGGAACCGTGCTCCAGGAGTTCTTAGGCATACCCTTTTCAGGAATCAAACCCGCTGATCTGATTGATATCCCATGGATAGCTGAAGGAGATTCCCTTCCTACGAGTGAAATGCGAATTCAATACTGGTTTCGCTTTTTAGACGAAGGACCCGCAATCGAAAATTGGGCGACACGGTTAGATCCTCGAGGACCCAAGTTCAATTTTGAAACTAGTTTTGAGGTAGCTCAATTGATCGAAGTCGGCACTGATATTTACTCGGGTGAGGAGAAATTCCTTAACAATGAATTGTTCTCTGCATCAGGATTGTCCAGCGACGACGAAGATTTTTTGAAGTTCTTTGATCTTCCAACGGCGGAACCACTCTCCGTCGCTTCGTTGAGATATCTGATCTACGATGACGATAAACCCAACTACTTGGGGAATCCGAACGCCCAAATTCAGAACCAGGTATTCGACGAATGGTTTTTCTCAACATTACCCGAGCAACAAAACGACACCGAGCGTCTTATAGACGACTCAGAAGGATATTTTACCCGACCATTTTTAAATCCCCACACTTTGATCGTCGGCAACCCGATTGCGTCAGAACTCTATGGCGCTTCGGAACTGGCAGAAAAAGCCATGCTTTTTGGTGCTTTCAATATAAACGGCACTTCACCTGAGGTATGGGAAATGATACTCTCCGGTAACGACATAGATCCATGGAACGGTGACGATTTGGAAAATCCATTTTACCGTTTCCCCTTTACCGCTGACCGTTTCCACAAAAACCCTACCTTCCGCAGAAGTTGGTACAAGACTCACATTGATCCTGACTGGGCATCCTCCTTCACCATTGGCGTTCGAGAGATCACAGACGATCAACTAAAAGATTTATCCGAAGAGATCGTTGCTCAAATACTACTCTGGGACTCACCTTCAAAATCGATAGCGGAATTCCTAAACCGCGGAATTATCGCCAACGCCATCGATAAAACAAATATCAACACGACCACCAGTTCTTCGTACGAAAACGCAACAGAAACCACGCGCATGCCGCGTAATTCACCGGCGTTTCTGAATCAGGCAGATATCCTAAACACCATTGGCCCATTCATTCAGGCTCGTTCGGATACCTTTCGAATACGGGCATATGGAGACGCCATCAACCCGATTACCGGCAAGCTCGAAGGCCGCGCTTGGTGTGAAGCTTGGGTTCAACGAACCCCCGAATTGGTGGATGCCTCGAATGACATCCAAGATTCTGCAACCGGCTTGGGAAGGAAGTTTAAAGTTATACATTTTAAATGGTTAGACGAATCACAGATCTAGTCATTTTTGCCGCGTTACTTTTGTTGGTATTCCCCCATATGGAAGCCCAACCGGCAACGACCCATTCCAGTTTTCGCTTCTGGGCATACCGAACGGGTGACGCAAACTGGTCTGATATTCGATTCGAATCAAAGCCCGGCGATACTGAAACACTTTCACTCGGTAAGTTCATGAAAGGCAGAGTCCACGAATACCAAGGTCCACGATTGTTGACCTTTTTTCGTGAGACGTCAGCAGTAGTTACTCAGGGATCTAGCAAGTGGGTGCGAAAACCCATTGCTTCGATTCGAATACCTTCGGGAGCTAAAGAGGCCATCCTGATATTCACCCCTATGACTGACACCGCTGCAGTTGAATTTTCCATTACAATCATTGAAGCGGATCAAAAAGAATTTCCACCGAATAGTCTCCGGATACTCAATCAGACTGGAACTCGTCTAGCAGGTAAAGTAGGAGCTTCC
>CALGUT010000047.1 GCA_937920335.1 uncultured Opitutales bacterium | reverse complement strand
CGGCTGTTTGGGCGCCATCGACATGGAACCAGATGCCTCTCTCCTGTGCGAGTCGGCCAATCGCATTCACATCGAACAATATTCCAGTCGGAGCGGTTACATGACTGACTTGAATCACGCGGGTGCGTGGCGTTATCAGCGCGCGAATACGTTCAACCGATCCCGCCATCGATTCAGGATCCGGATCGAATACTTTGACCTTGATTCCGTGTCGCTCCTGCCGGTTCAACCAGGGAAACGAGCCGCCAGGATGAGCGTGGGATTCAAAAATGACCTCGTCGCCCGGTTCCAGTTTTAGACCGGCTGCGATGATGGAATTGGATTCGGTGGCATTGCGCGTGAAACAGATTTCTACAGGGTCAGCCCCAAAGTAGGTTCCGGCTACTTCGCGAGCTTGGTCCATGATTGAGTAACCGGTTTCAGAGATCCCCTGTAGCTCCATCATCTTTGCCTGAACCGCATTGAGCACGGGCGTTGGGGCAGGTCCAAGACCCCCGCAATTCAGATACACGCGATCGTCGTTTAAGGGAAATTGACTGCGGACAGCCGACCAAAAGGCCGAAGAGTCGACGGTCCCGAATTCCGGGAGGGCGGTTTGGGATTCCGGTAAACTACGGCATCCGGAAGCGACCAGTGCTGAAGTGCCCAGTCCAAGCGCGCCTAAAAATTCCTTTCTGTCCATGCTAAATGGGTTGGTGGAAATTAGAAAATAGCAATTCGTTCGATGCTAATTGAACTCCGTCTCATCGGCTCGGAAATGATCATCGATTTCTGCAGCCAGGTAAATGAAGGCAGCATACGCGGCTACGTTTTGCGCGAGGTCGTCAGGATCGATTTTGTCTAGCGTGTCATTGGCGGTGTGGTGAAGGTCGAAATAGTCCCAGCCGTTTTGCTGTAGGGATACGATGGGTACTCCTTTCGCTTTCAGGGCGCCGATGTCGGGACCGCTGTTCGCTTTATTATCTCCACGTGCAATGCCGAGTGGTTTCAGGGTGTCAGCGATGCCTGAAAGGTAGTGCAGTTTTTCTTCGGCAAAAAAACTATTGAATTTCCAGATCTTGCCCGCGCCGAAATCAGACTCAGCCGCCACGATGAAATTGTGTAGCTCGTCCTTATGGGCTTCCGCGTAGGCTTTCCCGCCGACAAGCCCGACTTCTTCGGCGCCAAACAGTACGACACGGATCGTTCGCTTGAGGCCGTTGGGGAAACGATCCTTGATCAACTTCGCTGCGGCAACCGTGATGCCGATGCCCGCTCCATCGTCAATGGCACCGGTACCCAGGTCCCAGGAGTCGAGGTGGCCCCCTATCAAAATGATCTCTTCGGGAGATTCGGTTCCGACGATCTCTCCGACGACGTTGCCGGAAGTCGATGCGGGTTCAAACTTTGGGGTAAGCACCAGCTTGATTTTTAGGGTGTCACTTCGCTCCAAAGCTCGGGTGAGCTGGTCCGCATCGGGGGCTGATAGCGCCGCGGTAGGGACACTGTCGATCTCTTCGGTGATGTCGGTGATCGTCTTCATCTGGCCCGTGTGAGCGAAACGATGAGAGGATGTCCCGACCGAGCGGATGAGTGCACCAACCGCGCCGAGTCGATAAGATTCGTAAGCGGTTTGGCGACGCTTGGCCACCGCAACGCCGTAGCCAGAACCATCTTGGGTTCGGGTCATGACCTCGTCGATAAATACGATTTTCCCATCCAAGCTGCCGTCGGCTTGTTCCTGTAATTCATTCAAAGAGTTAAAGCGTACTAGATCGCCTACAACTCCATCGGGCGGGGTTGCAACACTGCCTCCCAGTGTCGTGATGGTTAAAGGTTGAGGGTAGGGGGAAAGGATTTCAGCTCTTTCGATACCCCGTTCCCACAGAGGCACATCGAAGGTTTCCACGTGCACATTTTCAAATCCGAGTTCTTTGAGCTTTGCGACACCCCACGCACGCGCACGGGCCTCAGCTTCACTGCCTGCCAATCGAGGACCGACTTCCGTCGTAAGAGATTCAACGACTTCATAGGCGATATTGTCTTCCAGAGCCGCTTGAGAAAGCGATCTTGCCTCACGATCCAATGATTCAGGAATCGCTTGTTGTTGAGCGACTGCCAGACTCCAGGATAGGCAAGTCATAGAAAGGACGAGGAAAGCGTGTTTTGGATTCTTCATATAGGGTTCTGAGTAGAACAAACGATCCGCTACAGAGGCGTGTGCAGCAAATCTATTTTGTGCTGTCCTGTAATACGAAGGTTGCTTTACTAAAAAACGGTAGAAGTTCTGGCCACCCGGCTGTCGATCG
>CALGUT010000046.1 GCA_937920335.1 uncultured Opitutales bacterium | reverse complement strand
GTTTCCGGTACCAGGCTTCGTAGTCGGCAATGGAGGTGGATTCCTGGGTAAACAAGATCGGCACACTGTCATCAAGCCCCAGATATTTACAGATACCGAGGTAGGTGATGGAGCATTCGCTGTCCTGGATCCTATCGATGTCGCTGCGGATGATGAACCCGGGTCGCTGGTATCCTTTGGTTTTAACCTGTTTCATCAGCAGAGAGATCGCCTGGTAGTTGGACGTCGTGACTCGGTTGAAGCGGTGTTTGAGAGGCCGAGTGCTCAACACGATGGTGGAGTGGTTTTCCCAATCGAGGGGTAGGTCATCGATGAGCGCGGGCGCGGGGATGAGGAGGTACTTGATGCTTCGGGACTCAATGATCTGCTTCAATCGCTTCAGGGGCATCGTGTTCTCGTCGACAACAAAGGAGGTAATCGAGAATCCTTTGTTTGTGGCGCTTTCAATCAGGTTGCGTTTGACGTGGTCAGCGAAAGGACTTCCCGGTTCTTTTGATCGTCGGCTGGTGTCGAGGTAGCCGATGACATTGTGAGTCGGATTCCTACCTTTGCGGATGATGGAAAAGGCGCGGGTCAGGTGGGGATCCCGGGTGTAACCCTGTGACTTGGCGACCGCTTCCACCTTTTTTCGGGTCGTTTCAGAGATACGAGGGTGTCCACGTAAGGCGAGGGACACCGTGGTCTTCGTGAAGCCCACCTCTTTCGCAATCATGGAAATGGAGGGTTTTCGGTCTTTAGGTGTACTCACAGTGGCTTTGGCTTCGGGAATTAGTTAACGGTTAACTGACAATTGGCTTGAATCGGCAGCGACTGTCAAAAGGATTCTAAGAGTTCAATAACCCCGATTCGGAAGGACCACACCCGTTTACCTACCATGAAAATCGATAGAAGAATCTTCCTGCTGGGAGGTGAAGCTTTCATCGTGCTACCGTTTATGGAGTCTGGGTTCAGCGCGTTGTCGAAATCGATCAGCGCACATGCAGATACTCGTGAGAACTTTTATTAGTTCGGAATTCGATAAACTCGTATACGGTTCTCTGTCTGAATGGCGCTCTCATTAAAAACGGCTTTAGTGACACTCTTAGGAGTGATCTGGATCTTTGGAGGCAATGCTTCTGTATATGCAGCGGGTACTGAATCGGGCGATCCTATTTCATTTCTCCAACAACACTGCCTCGGTTGCCACGGCGAAAAGAAACAAAAGGGTGACCGGCGTTTCGATCACTTGGAGCTGAACTTCGATGACGAAGATACGGCGTTTGAGTGGCAGGAAATTCTTGATATGGTGAATCTCGGAGAAATGCCTCCGGAAGATGAGCCCCAACCTTCGGACGAGGAAGTCAGTGGTGTGGTTCGGTGGATCACTCCCAAGCTGGACCAATACTTTGCCAGTCAGTCTGAGAAAGAAACCACCGGACTGCGACGACTCAACGGTTTCCAGTACCGCAATACTATCAGAGATTTGCTGGGACTTAAGCTGGATTCATTCGATCCCACCGCTTCCTTCCCTTCAGATGATAAGTTGGATGGTTTTGAAAACATTGCCAGCAAGCTGGTGACATCCCGTTACCTGATGGAACAGTATCTGGAGGCCGCATCCGCTGCCATCGATAAGGTGATCGATATCCCCGCCGAGCCACCTCACATTGAGGAATACTATGTGCCGGGAGACTTTTGGGATGCACGCCGTGAATTTCGCCCCAAGGTCAGTTACCTGGTGAATGTTGACGGTAAGTTTGTTGAAATCGGTAGCGGGGATCGGGCGTCTGGGCGGCTCTATCCGAGGTCGTTTAAAAATGGCGTACCCGTTGACGGTTACTACACGATCACCGTCAAGGCGGAGGGAGTAGGGCGGGAGAACCCATACGACAAAACCCTGTTTAAGATGGATTTTGAGGAGCCGATCAAGTTGGAGATCTTCGCAAATAATGGCGCGGTCGAAAACCCGAGGAGTGCAAATCCCTCGAATCGGGAAATAAAAACCCTCCCGTTGGAAGACCATACGCCGCGAGTTTATAAGGTGCGGGCCTGGTTGGATAAGGGAGACCGGAAGAGCGTCGTGTAGGGAAAGAGGGGAGCGTCGTATAGGGA
>CALGUT010000045.1 GCA_937920335.1 uncultured Opitutales bacterium | reverse complement strand
ATTTGATGCGGGTGTCTCCCGAGCTGTAATCGGTACACGAGCGTGTGCAGATCCAGCATTTGTTGAAAAATTGGTTGAGGAGTTTGGTGATAAGATCGTTGTAGGAATCGATGCCAAGGACGGTTTAGTCGCTGTGAAAGGCTGGGTCGATACCTCTGATGTCACGGCACTTGGATTGGCGAAGCAAGTATCGGACTTCGGGGTACGCACCATAATATATACTGATATCAGTACGGACGGAATGATGACGGGCCCCAATCTTGAAGCGCAGGAAGAAATGCTCAACAATTGTAGCGCCAATATTATTGCCAGCGGCGGAGTTTCGAGAATGGAAGATTTGGCAAATCTTGCCGAATTGGAGAGTCGGTATGCGAACCTGGACGGGGTAATTACTGGAAAAGCCATCTATGAAGGAGCAATCGATCTCGCCGAGGCTTTGTCAAAATACCCTCAACCTCAGTAAATCGTCCGTCTTGACTTGATGGATGAGAGGTGAGTCGTAGCATTCTAAAATGATCTCACGCATCTGCCTGTTCGCGGGCCTTCTGTCTTCCTGTCTAATATTCACAGCCTGTAAACCCCGCGAGAAAGCGGCTGACGAAGGCGTCCGCAATCAGGTGTTTCACATCGCAAATGGTGGTGAACCTCAGACGCTCGATCCCCATTTAGCCAGTGGTGTTCCTGAAAACCGGATACTGGAGAATTTGTTTGAAGGCTTGGTTCAGATAGATCCTCAGACTCTAAAACCTGTACCGGGTTCAGCGGAGAGCTGGGAGGTTTCCGATGATGGAAAGATTTATACATTTTATCTTCGGAAGAGTTTAAAGTGGTCGAATGGGGAGCCGATCACGGCGAAAGATTTCTATTACAGTTTAAATCGTGTACTGTCGCCAAAACTTGGGACACCCTACATACAGCAGTTTAAGGGGATTTTAAATGCGATCGAATTTAACGCGGGTGAAGTAAGTGACTTTAACGCTGTAGGCGCGAGTGTAGTAGACGACTACACCTTCCAAATCATACTGGAGGCACCAAATCCTGTGTTGTTGTTCTATATGGCTTATCCGATATTTTTTCCGGTGCATCAGTCGACTATCGAGCGTTTTGGTGAAATAGACGAACGAGGAACCGGTTGGACTAATGCGGGTAACATGGTCGGTAACGGGCCTTTTCTGATGAAAGAATGGATCACTAATACTCATATACTCCTGGAACCGAATCCCCATTACTGGGATCGAGAAGCCGTGCGATTGAACCAGGTCTACTTTCATGCAATCGAGAGTTTTGATACGGCTTATCGTGCTTATCAGAATAGGCAGGTGCACGTAGCTCCGAATCTTCCGCAGCATGTGATTGCTGAATTAGAGGAAAAGAGACCGCCTGACTATAGAAGCAATCTCTATTTCGGGACTTATCACTATATCTTCAATACGGAGAAGCCACCGTTAGATGATCCTCGCGTGCGTCTTGCATTGGCCATGACGATTGATCGAAAGGCGATTGTTGAAAAGGTTGCTCAAGGAGGTGAAGAGCCTGCCTTCTCGTTTGTACCGCCAGGCGCGAATGACTATGTTCCCCGTTACAAGGTAGAGGAAGACGCTGAGAAAGCACAAAAGCTGCTTGCTGAAGCTGGGTATCCCAATGGTGAAGGGTTTCCGGTTTTAAGTATACTTTATAATACTGCGGAAAATCATCGCCGGATTGCTGAGTCGATTCAACAAATGTGGAAGCGGTCCCTTGGAATCGATGTGGAATTGGTCAATAAAGAGTGGAAGGTTTACCTGGATTCCAAAGACGAAGGTGATTTCGAAATAGCCCGCCAGGGTTGGGTCGGAGGTATCGACTATGCAAGTTATCTGGACTTGTTTTCTGATAACTCAGGTAACAATGATTCCGGATGGTCGAACGCCCGTTTCGAAGAACTCTATTTAAAGTCATTTTCGGAGCTGGATCCCCAGAAGCGATTGGAGCTCATTCAAGGTGCGGAAGAAATTATGCTTAAGGAAATGCCAGCTGCTCCGATCTACCACTATACCAGTAACTATATGGTGGATACACGTGTTAAGAACTGGTATGATAACCCTGTTGATCAGCGATCGCTGAAGGATGTCTATCTAGAGGAATGATGG
>CALGUT010000044.1 GCA_937920335.1 uncultured Opitutales bacterium | reverse complement strand
AAATCCCAGACACGCAGCGTATCGGGGCGAAGCCCTGTAAGCACCGACGCTCTGGAAGGATTGCATACCGTCTGTTGACAATAAGCGCGTTCGAAGAGGGTTCCTTGCTTTGCCAATCTATCGATGTTGGGTGAGATGACATGCTCACTGCCGTAACAACCGAGTTCCACCCGTAGATCATCGACCGCGATGAAGAGAACGTTGGGTTTTCCATAAGTCCATAAAACCGGTGATAGGAATACTGCAACGAGGCACAACCATGAAGCGGACTTTAATCTAATTACAGCGTCGGTAAAATAAACATGCTTCATCCTATTTCACTCTAGGATTCTTTTTGTAATAAAGGCGACCATCTTCGGATCCGACGAGTAAATCAGGAATTCCATTTTGATCCCAATCTACAACTGTCGGACTCGACGTGTGACCAGAAATCTTTCTTTCATCAAGAGGGCCCTCATTCTTCAATAGCACCTTTCCGTTCTTCGTTCCCAGATTACGGTAGAAATCGGCATTTACTCCATTGAATAAAACATCGAGTAAGCCATCCCCATCCCAATCGACAATCTCCAGTTTGCGGCGTCCACTTTTTCCAGCCGGACCCCAGACAAGATTCAAATCAGCACCATTCTCATCCGCAAAGATACGGATGCCCGGCAGCAGTACCAACTGCCCGAGTTTCTTTTCACGTTTAAACAGAGCCAGTTCTCCTTCATGATCAATCATTACAAGGTCCATTAAACCATCCGAATTCCAATCGATGGCTACTGGAGTCGTTCGCCACTGACTTACCAATTCATCTCCCACCGGGTCCCACCAATTCCAAGACGGCTTTGGTGTTTTACCTGGCCACTCCACGGTTATCGGTCGAGCTCCATCCAGCAAGGGCTTACCGGGCACACCTATGTTGCGATACCAAATGATTTTTCCCCAGATCGAATTCACTACAATATCCAACAAACCATCGTGATCCCAATCGGCGACGGTCTGAGTCGTGTAACCCCATTTTGCCTCGGCTGAACCTTGTATCGACCCGTTGGGTCCTGCTTGTATACGAATCGTGCGCCCTTCGGCCTTCAGCAGTTTAACACGATCCCATTGGGGCGTTTCGCCTCCTCCAAGATTTTCAAAAAAACCGATATGCCCCGCGGTATTTCCGCAAATTATATCCTCATCCCCATCATCATCCCAATCAACGCCATAGGGGGTAGCCAATGCACCAAACTTCACGTCCCTGGCCTTCTGTTGAAAATACCTGGGGCGCTCAAACACCGGCAACTTATCTTCAACAGCACCCGTGTGTTCGATGAACGCCACTCGACCATCTTCATCCCCGCAAATCAGGTCCACATCACCATCCTTATCCCAATCGATCGCAACCGGGATTACCATCTGCAGGTCCATCGTCAGCACCTCATTTTCATGAACCAGCTTTCGACCGGAAGCGTAAACAGGATTTGTTCGGTCACCTACATTTTCGAAATAGGTAAATGAATCCAAAAACTCTCCGCAGATAAGATCGAGGTCACCGTCTCCGTCAAAGTCCGCAAAGTTAGGCGACGGCCATCCAAAGACTTCCACACGCTCACCTTCAGCTTCAATAAACTGCGGCTCCCCATAAGTTGGGTCTTCCGTACTTCCCTCGTTACGCGCCCAAAGAACGTACCCCCGGAGCGGTCCGTTCGTCCACACACCGTTTTCGTTAAATGCATCATCCCAGCCATAATGCTCCCACTCGTCGTATCCCGCTACGATATCGATCACACCGTCGCCGTCATAATCCAGATACTTCCATTGCTTGGCGCGACTGCGCTGTATCGGTTGAAACATCTCCGCATCGCTGATCGATAACTCGACGCCAGCATCGATGCCTTTCGTCATAAACTCGGAGTGCTCAACACCCGGCGAAAGAACCCTTGGCTCACCATCTACATACGACACTTGCACGTGATGATCTCCCTTACTAATCCGTACCGGAGGCTCGAAAACGGGAAACGTTTTATCCCCTTCCTTATTCTCAAAGAAGTAGGTCCCATTAAACGGCTTATCCGGACACACGACCACGAGATCATAATCACCGTCCTGATCAAAATCCATCGGCAGAGGCCAGGCCCAAAGCCCCACTCCCAAGTCAACGACAAGCCCAGGATTGTTATATTGGAGGCGGTGGAGTGACACTTCGGCAGCGCAGAGTCCGGACATCATCGAGAGGAGCAATACGGAAGTTAACTGTAGGAATGGCTTTACACCGCGCTTCGATTGAACCGTCTCAAAACATTCGGGAGATGAACCCGTTTCTTCAAATGGGATCTGTCCTTTTTTTGTAGGAGGTAGCTTGCTGCCGAATTGGAAGTCTTTTGATTTTCGAATCGGCAGCGAGCTACCTCCTACTTTTTGTAGATTTGAATTCATAGTTTCTTAGGATCCAGCACCACGTGTTTAACCCCCTCACGATTATAGGTGTAGGTGATGTGAACCTTTTCATCCGCTGCTTGAATCACTGCCGGATAAGAATACTCGCCCCAATGCCGGCCATCTGCCGGACGAGGGTTTGACTCAAGCTCCAAGGTCAATACCGGGTCCCAATTTTCGCCATCGTCGGACAGGGCCACATTCAGCATTTGCCGACTCGGAATCTCCGTCTTTCGAGTGGTGTGATTGTAAACGATTAACTGCCGACCATCTTTCAGTGTAACCGCATCGGTACCCGAATTCGGATTGGGTAACTGGGTTGCCGTCATGGAACTCCAACTACGCCCACCATCTTTCGACCAGCTTTGTCCTACAACCTCCTGCTTGGTGCGACAGAGAATCTGCATGTCGCCATTCTCATAGGTCAGAATACTCGGCTGGATCGCATCGAACTCAATTCCATCATTAATAGGTCCGATAACATCCCAGGTTTTACCTAGGTCCTTGGATATCTCGAAATGCACCATCCAATAGCCATCGCCCGTTTCTACATCTACTTCGGTGCTGGTTGGGCTAAAGATCGAACCATCCGCTAACTGAATCGGTTTATTTTTTACGGGGCCAAGTAGGTGACCGAGCGTAGCATGTTCACCCATCTTTGTTGGCCATGACCAGGTTTCTCCCCCATCATCAGAGGTGGTCAACATTCCCCACCATTCACGTGGATGAGGACCTACTTTATAATACAACATCAGGGGTCCTTCCTTGGGTTGAAATAGAACAGGGTTCCAACAGGGGTAACGCAGATTCATAGACTGCACGCCATTCACAACTTCGACCGGCTCCGACCACTTGCCTTCCGTTTTACGAGCTACCCAAATACCCACATCAGGGTCTCTTTCTCGGGTACCCGCAAACCAGGCCGCCACCAATCCAGTCGGCGTTTCCACGATCGTCGAAGCGTGACATTCTTTCGTGGGTTTGTTCTCAATTGGAAAGATCTGCTCAGCAAGCATCAAACCGTTTTGCCCCAATTGGGTCAATGGTGGGAATTCCAGTCCAGCGTGTGAAGCAGCGTTACAGACGGCTGCGAAATGAACAGCACCCATCAGGAAGAAGGAGTATGTTATTAAACGTAATTTCATAGGGCTTCGAGTGTTAACGATTCGAGTATGGCATTTACCCGCTCGCGATCTTCTAGGTTGAATGATTGAAAGGGTTCGGCCATCGTGTCCAAGCACAGGCCCTGAAGAGAAGCTGCGCATTTCGTCGCTTTGACAAAGCGCGAATCATAGCGACCACAGTTGTAGATATTTCCGAATAGCTCGATCTGTCGTTGATACTTGGCGATTCGAAGGGTGTCCTCCGCAACCGCAGCTTCATAAGCTCCCACAAAGAGTTTAGGAAATACGTTAGCTCCCCCATTAACTCCACCTGATCCACCAAGAGGGATCGTTGCCATCATTTTCTCTTCCGGGCCGATAAAGAACGACCAATCCGGCCGCTCTGAAGAAAGACCACAGAGCTCTTCATAATATCCCATGTCTCCACAGCTGTCTTTCACCCCCAGTATGCGATCTAGACCGGACAGTCGTCTCAGGGTTTCGATTTCGAACCAGGTCTTCATAAATGCCGGAATATTATAGAGCATTACCGGAAGCGCCAGTTGAGGGACTATCTTTTCGATATGCTCGATCAGCTCAGTCTGGCCAATCGAAAAGTAATACGGTGTTCCGATTACCACGGCATCCGCTCCGGCATTGGCAGCCTGTTTTGAGAGACTTATAGATTCAACCGAAGCCGTGTCGGTCACAGAAATCAAAACCGGAATCCTCTGATCAACAATACGACACACTTGATTTATGACCTCCGCCTTTAAGCGATAACTGAGACAAGGACCCTCACCGGTTGTGCCGAGCGCAAAGACGCCGTGCACACCGCCATTAATCATATTTTCAATTAATCGCTCCAGGCCCGCTATATCCAGGGTATCTGCATCCTGCAGGGGCGTGATCATAGGGGGAATAATTCCTTTAAGCTTCATGAGAGGACGTCGTACTTGTTTGTGAATTGATAAAACGGGAAACCAGAATGCCCACGACTAATATGGTCAGAGGACCTATAACAGGAATCAACAGTGCATTAAATGGACTGGATAGACCACCGCTACCTAAATTCCTTAGCGTGGATCCGATCCCATTAAGCGTTGAACCCTCGGGCGCATTGAGGAGCATATCCGCCACCTTCGGGAGTGACATCCAGAGTATCACGAGAACACCCACGATTACCGCTGAGATAGCGGCAGGGTTCTTAGCCTTTCGACTGATGAGCCCTAGCAAGAATAGGCCGACCATCCCGCCACTGAAGATCCCTGAAAGCGTCCACCACATATCGAGAGCGCTTTGGGTAACTTGTACCAATCCGATAGCCAATACAGTCCCGAGGGTTCCCCAAAATACCGTACCAAAGTAGAGAGCTCCCATCTGCTGTTTCTCCGAAGCGCCTTTGTTGATCAGGCGGTTATAATAATCGGTCATCGTCAGCGTGGCCGATGAGTTAAGACTCGTGGAAATCGTGCTCATCCCTGCCGCAAACACCGCCGCGATTAATAGGCCCGTAACGCCCGCTGGTAGTTGGGTCGCTATAAAATAAGGAAATACGCGGTCTCCGAGGTCAGACAGACCTTTGCCGCTAGCGATTTCATCCTGTCTGGCCGAGAAGCTCGGGTCG
>CALGUT010000043.1 GCA_937920335.1 uncultured Opitutales bacterium | reverse complement strand
AACTATAGCACCCAGCAAAACAATTATGTCAGAATCAGAAGAAACGCCCGCCGCAGAGTCTCAAGACTCCTTAGATGACCATCCTTTCAAGGCCCTTGGCCTGTCAGACAAGGTGGTTCGAGCGGTGGCCAATAGTGGCTATCAAGAGCCCACAAACATCCAGGCACAAGCCATACCCGTCGTCCTTAAGAAACGGGATGTCATCGGATCGTCCCAGACAGGAACCGGTAAAACAGCTGCTTTCGCATTACCCGTAATTTCGAATCTCGTTAAGCACGGAAAATTCCGCTGTCTCGTTTTGGAACCCACACGGGAGCTCGCTGATCAGGTCAACGATGCCTTCCGCACATACGGAAAGTATACCAATCTCAAAACTGCACTTATTCAAGGGGGAGTCGGATTTGGTCGCCAAAAGGAAATTCTGGCAAACGGCGTAGACGTAGTTGTCGCTACTCCTGGTCGGTTGCTCGACCACTACCAGCAAAAGACCATCAACTTTAGGGACATTGAAATCGTAATCCTCGACGAAGTGGATCGTATGCTGGATATGGGCTTTCTACCCGATGTGAAACGGATCGTTAAGCTGACTCCCAAGAATCGGCAGACCCTTTTCTTTTCCGCTACAATACCATCCGAAATCGAATACCTCGCCCAATGGTCGCTGACCAACCCTTTTACGGTAGATGTAGGCCAACGCCGCTCAGCGGCAGAGACTGTCAACCACTGTCTGTATCCAGTCGCTCGTCAGCAGAAGATGGAACTACTCATTCATTTGCTCAATGGCGTAAACTACGACAGCGTTTTAATTTTTACAGAACGTAAGCTGGATGCGGAGGTAGTCGCCAGGAAACTGGAGAATAATAATCACGAAGTAATTACCCTGCACTCGGATCGGACTCAAAAGGAACGAAAACAGGCACTGGAAGGTTTCAAGAGTGGCGAACACAAAATCATGATCGCAACAGACGTTGCAGGCCGCGGACTTGATATCACGGGCATCAGCCACGTATTTAACTACGATGTCCCCCGTAACGCTGAAAACTACGTCCACCGTATCGGTCGTACGGGAAGAGCTAACACCGAAGGTGATGCTATAACGCTCTTCAGCGCCGATGAAATGGATCAAGCAAAGGCTATCGAAGCCTACATCGAAGAGCCCTTGAAACGAGTTGTGCTCGAGGATTTTGAATACGAGTTCACTACGCTCCTTCAAAAACAAGAAGTCTCCAGGCCCGTAAGGCGCGGTCGCAATCGTGGCTACGTTCCTGCTGACACGATGCCATTTAACCTAAAAGGTCGCCGTCGATAAATGAGTGAAAAGACCGGCGAGTTCCTTATACACACGCCTTTCTAATAACCTTTCAGAAACATACGCTCCCACATGCGCGTAACGGTCATAGGCATAAATTACCATCCCGAGACGACTGGTATCGGACCTTTCAATAAAGGACTTTGCGAATACCTGAGCCAGAATAATGAGGTAGAGATGATCTCCACCTTCTCCTACTATCCACTGTGGAAAAAGGAGCCTGGCGAAGAAAAGCTACTAAGTCGAACTGACGAAATAAACGCAGTATCCGTTCACCGAGGCTGGCATTACGTGCCTGCAAAAGCCACTGCGATAAAGCGCATGGTGCACGAGCTGACCTTCATCGGCTCCTCTGTCCTCCGGGCTCTGTTCTCAAAAGCACCCGATGTCTACATAGTCGTAGCTCCGCCGTTGCTCTCAGGCTTGGCCATCGGTTTTATTGCCCGACTCAAGGGGAGACCGGTCTTATTTCACATTCAAGATCTTCAGCCCGATGCCGCCGTTTGGTTGGGCATGCTTACGCAACAATGGCTGATCAAGACACTCTACTGGTTCGAAGCACTCACCTACAGTTGGATGGATGTCGTAAGCGGAATCACTCCAGCCATGGTGAGTGTTCTGCTTGAGAAGAATTTGACGCGAGATAAAGTTAAGCTTCTTCCGAACTGGATCCCAATCAGCAAAGACGCGGTATTGCCCGAACGGCGCACTGAATCCGGAATGCAAGTAAGGCGGACTTTAGGTATTGATGATTATACGTTCCTGGCCGTTTATTCCGGCAACCTCGGATCCAAACAAGGACTCGATGTCCTACTAGATGCCGCTCAGGAGTTGAAGAAATCGAAGGTTCCATCGAGCGAAGTCACACTCATGATATGCGGCGACGGTGCTGAAAAAGTCCGCCTTGTGAAGGAGGCTACAGAACTCGGACTCGATAATCTCAAATTCACACCACTGCTTCCTTACGAGGATTATAAAGCGATCCTAACTGCTATTGATATAAGTCTGGTTACGCAGGTACTCGGTTCAGGTAAGGCATTTTTCCCAAGTAAGGTACTAAGTATTTTGGCTGCGGGCTGCCCCATTCTGGCAGTATGCGATGAGGAAAGCCCCCTGCACGATTCACTTGCGGAAGCTCAGGCAGGAGTGACTGCTCATCCAGAAAATCCCAAAGCAATCGTGCAGCAACTTATCGCCTTAGCGAAAGATCGTGAAACGCTCACGGACTATTCACGATCAGGGTTCAACTGGGTAAAGCGCTTTTCTCCAGAAACAGTTCTGGCCAATTTTGAAGCCGTTTTGTCATCGATGAATGAATCTGACACCACCAATATCTAACCTACTTTCTACTCGCATGTCGCCAAAAACACCCAACGCAAAAGAGTCTCCTAAAGGACGAAAACCGAGCTCCAATCTCGCAATCTACGTTATTCTAGGCGTCGGGGTGGCATACCTCATCCTAAGAATCATTCTATTCCTCAAGGCCGGGGAATAAAGCTGGACATCACTCACTCGGATCGGGGCATGGTCGTCACCGAATTGAAAAGCAATCGTAACTCTAACGCTATTGCGCAGGCGGATGCTCCCATCAAGATAGACGTCTGAATATGCGTATTCTTCTCACTTCTCACGGTTCGATCGGCGACATTTATCCAGTAATCGCCTATGGCAAAGCGCTTCTTAATGCCGGCCATACCGTTACATTTGCGTCTGCCCCACTCTACGAATCTGAAATTCTTCGCGCGGGGTTAACCTATTTTCAACTCCCCCCGACATGGGAACAGGAGACCTTCACAGAGTTTATGCGAGAGCTGGATCGAGTAAACCACCCGATTCTGCAGCTACGTGAAATCTACAAAGGTGCCCTCCCATTTCTGTCTGAGCTTATTGATCGCATCGACGAAGCCCTCCAGGAGAATGATGTTCTGGTAAGCTCGTATCTGTTTCCTCATTACAAAGTAATCGCAGCCCGGCAGGGAAAACCGTTCGTCTCTTTTGCATTTTGCCATAACACCATTCCCTCCCCTGATTACCCACCGGAGTTGATTCCCGCTTTAAGAGGTCTGCCTTATGCCATCCAATCCAAGTGGAATATGGCTTTCTGGCATATGGCGAATTTTGTCGTCGATAAGACCATTAACCGAGTGATTGGAAAGGTGCTCAAAGAGAAGAATCTTCCACTCGCCAAAGGGTTTCTCACTCAGCCCGCCGAAATTGTGCTTGCGGCTGTGTCCAAGGCTCTGATGTCCGAGCGTGGGACGACGAATAGCATTTTTCGATTTACTGGTTTCCTGAGATGGCAGGCCGAGGAATCGGAAGAACAGGAGGTACGAATCGTGGCGTTTTGCCGTGGAGAAAAGGTTCCTATACTTACCTTTGGTAGCGTAGCTTTCGACGATACCCACGCCATCATGAGCCGGTTTGAAAGAAACTGGCCAGAGGGTAAAAAAATCATCGTGCAAACCGGTTGGTCAGGACTCTCCGTAGAAGTTGAGCGACCTGAAATCCTCGTGGTCGGAAAGATGTCCCATGACCAGCTATTCCGTCACGCCTCTTGCGTTATTCACCATGGAGGCGCGGGAACCACCGGATCTGTACTTTCAGCCGGCAAACCCCACATCATCATTCCGCATATTGCGGATCAGCATTTCTGGGCTGCTGAGATGAATAGGCTCGGAGTGGGAATCATTCTAAAGAAGAAACAATGGCCTGAGACGCTGTCCTCCAAGGTATATTATATGGAACAGCAGACTCACTACTTGGCTCGAGCTATGGAAGTTCAACAGACGCTTTCAGAGGAAGATGGACCCGCAAACGCGGTAAATGCGCTCGAGCAATTCGTCGGCGAATTTCAGAGAAATTCCGCCGACATAATCGAATGATAAGGTGATTTTGCTAAGGGCAACATTCTCCTTTTTTGCCAAAACCCGGCCAATCAGCCCACTCATTAGCAATAAATTCCGGCAAATGAAATTTTGACAGTCTAATAGGCAGTCGTTTTAACCACTTTCTAATGAAGCGTATCTTGAATTTTTCCATTATCACATTGTCCGCCTTGATTCTGTTCTCCGGATGCGGGAAACGCTCCGTTGAATATTCTGTCACACCGGTTCCCGGAGTTGAAGCGACAAGGATCGCAAAGTACAGGTTCGAGGTGTTCAGAAACGCTCCCGAGGATAGGCCTTTCATCAAAATCGCAGAGGTGACCGCAGAAACCACCAATGTTGAGAAAGCTAAAGACATTTTCACCAAACAAGGCAAGAAGGTCAAAGGCCAGGCAGCCGTGAATATTCGTGCGGTAAAAGTAGGCAACTACCGGGGTCTATCCGTTCACCACTGGGTCGCAGATATCGTGGTCTGGCAGTAGGATCGTTTCTAAAGACTAGCTCCCACTCAGCGGAACCTCGTTCTGGAACACCTGATCCAGGGTTTGACGCTTCCGGATGAGCACCAGCTCACCCGATTCACGAACGAGTACCTCAGGAACCTCAGGAAACGAATTGTAATTCTTGCTGGGCATGCTCGAGCAGTAAGCCCCAGCTCCATCGATAACAAACAGGTCTCCAATCTCTGCCTTGGTCATAAAGCGTTCTTTCAACAATCCAGGATCAGACGGATCTGGCGTGAGCAGGTCACCTGATTCACAGCAATGTCCTACGACGATAACCGCTTCGGTTTCTTTCGTGGGTGGTTCTTCCAGAGGTACCACTGACATCGGCTGTTGAGATGCATAGAGCGTCGGACGCAAAATATCTGTCATTCCAGTATCCAGCTTCAAAAACACATATCCATCGTCACCTGTACTGGTCTTATCCTGTACAGAAGCCAGTAAACAGCCCGTATTAGCGGCGAGGTATGTTCCTGGCTCAATTTCCAAATGTAGCTCTCGTCCCGTTTCTGCTGCAAAGGCCTCGAAGGCCACCTTGACAGGTGCACCTACGACCTGAAGATCCGTTGATGTCTCATCCGGCATACGGCCGACCTTGAAGCCACCTCCAAGATTTACGTGCGTGACAGCTGGAAACCGCCGAACCTGCTTAAGGGTTAACTCGGCTGCCTTTACCCAGACATTCGGATCGCTTCCAGAACCGATATGGGAATGAATTCTAAAAACCTGGAGTGAGTATTCCTCAACCAAATCAGCGGCCTTATCCAACAGTTCATACCATATCCCGAAGCTAGACGAAGGGCCCCCGACATTGGTCTTTAACGTACCACCAGAACCGACACCCGGATTTACCCGCAAGCCAAGACGTCCACCAGGAAAGGCCTTTCCAAACTCTTCAACCTGCTTCAATGAGCACGCATTGACTGTAATACCGAGATTTACCAAATCGGTAATATTTTCCGGAAACTCTTGGGAGCTAAGGCTTATACGCTCAGCTGGAATACCTGATTTAATAGCACGTAATACTTCGTACCCGCTTGACGCATCGAAATGCATTCCCCAATCACGCAACAATGTTAGAATCGCGCCCGTTGGGCACGCCTTCATCGCATAGCGCCCGGTAAACCCATAGGGCCGCGGAAAGTCTAATACCTCCTGCGCCGCTTTTTTCAATGAAGCCTCGTCGTATACATAAGTCGGAGTACGAAACTCACGAGCGATCTGCTTGCATTGTTCGGGTGTTAAAAATCGTGGTGTGATCATAAGGGAGTGGAGTTTTGGAAAACCCGTTCAGGGGTCGAACAAAAAAGAAGCCCGCCGTGTTATAAAACACGGCAGGCCACATGGGTATTATGCTGGCTTGGAAAATTAGCGATATAGGAATACCTCCCCGATCGAGATGCCACCCTCAGCGCCTTCGGATTCAACGAGAACCGTATAGGAACCGGGAGCAAGCGTCGCAACAATAGCTGCTTCCAAATCGTCGGAGGGTGGAATCGTGGTCGCTTCTATTAATCCACGATTAGAGGACTCTTTCCAGCTTGAGTTCTCGGAAATCACCGAGGAAGTACTAGGATCAACCAACGTGATCTTTGGATCAGCCAGCGGATTTGCAACTAGGGCAGGTGGCAGGCTTGGCCCCTTACCGGTGATGTAAACCGTCTGTGGTTCAGTGCCTTCGATTACGAAACCGATATTCATTTCCTCGTTGTCTCCAGTACCGACGAGCGCACGCGTTGAGATATTCGAAAATTCTGCATCTGTATCAAGATCTTCAGACGACGTGGGCATAAGGTTAAGGCCCGTATCAAGATAGGTCCATCCTCTCAGCCAATTGAAAGTTCCAACAGCGCCTTTGTGATCAACGACAGAATAAAATGCGTCGTCCACAGGATACTCAATCATAGTAGCCGGATCGTAGGCAGGGCCGTCGAAATCCAAAATGCGTGGGTCAAAGCTAAGGAGATCCAACCCATCCTGGCCAGCAGCAGCATCTTCCTCCACTGTTTCCCGAACGACGGAAGCTACAACGAGCTCGTCTCCCAAAACTACGTTGGTATTATCCATACCAGCGAGCATTCCGAGCTCAGCAGCAGAACCGCTTCTCGCAAGAGACGCTACCGTGCCATCGTAATCACCAAAAGTGCCGAATACGTTACCGCCATTTCCAAGTTCACCGATGGTGAACATGTTTTCGGTATCGGCATCATCAATACGAATAGCATACTCGTTGAAGTCAGTGAATACAGAATTATAATAGAATCCACCCGTATTGTCTTTCATCCGCCATGTGGCGTTTGTTTGGCCATTCAATCCACCAACACCTGAACCGATGTAGGTCGCATTGTAGATAACCGGAGTTGCAAAAGGCATCAAAGTCTTAGGATCGCTATCTCCACCGTCCATTTCAGCACCGTAGTTGGAGCCTACACCGTTGTCTTTTTGAACGGCCAACCAGAACTGGCCTTTTCCACGCCATCCTTGGTCCCAGTCGAATGACTCATCTTCATTCAAAGCCATAACCATGTATTTGACATCCACCGTGCCACCGAAGAATTCGATTCCATCATCAGAGTTATTATAGACTTCGATAAATTCGATCGTCGTTCCGCTTCCTACGGCTCCGAGTGTCAGGCCGTTAATTTCTTCATCCTGGGCGAACTCGAATCCACCATACCGGATTGATACGAAACGCAAGACACCCGAATTATCTGTATCGTCAATACCCCCATAAGTAATAAGATCAGAGCTTCCTGAAGGAAATCCCTCGATCTCAAAGGTAGGAGGGTTATCTGTATTGGTAGGGTCCAGGTAGATATTGCCCGGACCATTCACGACAGCTTTACCCAATAGGATGACTCCCCCCCACTTCATGTTGTCAGTGGTTGTGATAGGACGAGTGCCTCCTCCTTCGAGAGGAACTCCATCACGCTCTTCAAGTGCTGTGAAAACAATCGGAGCTGCAGGAGTGCCGTCGGCCATGATCTTAGCACCACGAGTGATAACCAAAGAACCGAATGTTTGATTCGCGATATCTTCGAATCCGTAAATGGTAGTTCCTGGCTCAATGGTGAGCGTTGCATCATCTACTACGAAAATCGGCTTTCCGAAGATGTATTCATTATCTGCGGTCCAAGTGGTATCAACTGAGATATTCTCAGTCACTTGGACATCGGCTGCAAACGCAGTCGTTGCGCTCGCAGCCAATATTAGGGTCGTTATTAGTTTTTTCATTGTGGATAGGTTCTGGTTATCGAATTCTGTATTGTGAATTAATTTTAGGATTAGTAACGATAGCCTGCAGTGAGGCTGTAAGAAATTCCTGGTTTCCAAGACTCATAAGTGGGCTTGAGATTCACGCCGTCGTAGAAGAGTAAGCGCTCTTCATCCGTGAGGTTCTTGGCAGTAAATTTAATGGTCCAAGAGCCAAAAGCTTTGGCCATATTGAAATCAACCGAAGAATAGGCATCCTCATAAATACTAGGAACCACATCACCCACGAAACGTAATGTTTCCGCAACGTGGTTGAGAAACAAGTTCGCAGACCAACCGGTATCCGGATTGTTGTATCCGGCATTCACGTTCAGGATATATTCCGGTTGTCCTTCAAAAACCGTTCCAGAACTTTCGACCGCCAACGGATCGATTTCCGAATCAATATAGGTTGCATTACCTCCCACACTCCAAAAATCGCCAAACGCTTTTCTTACTTCAAACTCAGCACCGGCAATTTTTCCAGACGCTGTATTCTCCCATGAATACAAAGGACGTGAGTTAACACCGCTGGTTACCGTTTGAACGATTGGATTAGAAAAGTCCTTATAGTATACTCCAAAGGCTATCAAGTCGGCTTCACCAATGAACCACTCCCACCGTAGATCAAAGTTATCGGTGAAGGTCAGTTCCAAATCAGGATTGCCGGTATAGATTTCTCCACTCTGTGGATCCTCTACTCTAAAAGGCGAAAATTCACGGAAAGTCGGTCTGGCGAGTGTCTTCCCATAAGAGAAACGCAGGTTTTGGCTTTTATCTTTGCCGATCGGATACACAGCGTGAAAAGCCGGTAGCCAGGTCTCGTCCTCGATTGATCCAGAATTTCTCAGGGCAACATTTACGAAGTCGTCAATGGTTACGACATTCATTTCAGTCTCTTCACGACGCGCACCGAATATAAATCGAAGCCCATTCTTGAGCTCAATATCACTCATGAAATAGACGGCATCGATACCCTCATTACCGGTATAGGATTGGACATTTCCACGAATTGCAGTCTGCTCATCATAATCCAGCTGGCCGGTCCGAAAACCATCTCCAATCGGATAGGTCTGATCAATCCATACCTCTTCTTCGAACCGTTCGTAGAATTCTACTTTAGAATCTGGTGATGAAACAATCCGATTGAACCCCCCTACCGCATAGTAGCGTCCCAAGGAATTCCGATCTGCGTCCGATGTAAAAACACCGAGCTTAAACTCTCCTGAGTTTAGGAATGTCGGATCCCATGGAATCGTAAGATCAACCATGAAGTTTGTCTTATCGTCCACCAAGTTCTCATAAGACTTAAATGGGAACCGGGGATTTTCCGAAAGATATCTAAAGTCAGAGGATCCGTCCGGATAGAGAAACTTACTGGCTGTGTAGGATCGTTGATCCGGATTATCCTCACTCGTCTCAGAAAAGTTGGCTGACCATTTGAGTTCCATCTCAGACAGAGTAGGAAAGATGTGCTTCCCTTTGAACTGATGGAGCTCCAACTCTCTCACCGTATATTTCAAATTTGTAACCGTCAGAAACTCTTGAGCCGATTCTCTACCGGTCGGCAGGTCTGCATCTCTGACCGGCAGACCTGGTTCAGTGATATTTGTTACGTTTTCAAATCCGTTATCACCGAATGTAACAGCATCAGTACTCTTACTGTTGATAATGTAGTTGTAGGTAATCTCATGCTCAGGATTCGGAAGCAGCGCCAAGTTCACCAACCCACCCCAACTCACTTCTTCAGTTGCATCCGTCCGGTCGAATCCGCTTTTTGCGAGCAAATTATCAGGAGCACCAATCCATCTCTCGACCCGCTTTCCAACCAGTAATTCATAATTATGGTCATGGGTGAGACTCACCAAATACCCAAAGTTACCTGACTTAAACACTGGCATACTATCACCAACGGTAAGCCCGAAAGAAACGTTCGGGTCGGCTTTCTTGGCCACTGGATACCAGCCCGAATCATGTAGGTCCCCATAAAGTCCTTTCGCTTCATCGGAGGTCGAGAATCTGGTGGCAACTGCGAACTCACTGGGCGTAGACGGAATACTT
Source organism: uncultured Opitutales bacterium (assembly GCA_937920335.1). Lineage (GTDB taxonomy): Bacteria > Verrucomicrobiota > Verrucomicrobiia > Opitutales > UBA2995 > UBA2995. The sequence continues at coordinate 7,724 of CALGUT010000043.1, read as the reverse complement.
GCCGGTAGACCGTCTCCTGTCTTTCCCAAGAAATCCATATCCCTCCCCGGAATCCCCAATATATCTTCGCCAGTTGCTTCGTTGTATCCGACACCAACGCTCGCATTCAAGACGAATTGATCCGGGAAGGGTTTTGTGGTTATCTCCACCGAACCGCCTGTAAAGTCTCCCGGTTTATCAGGCGTAAATGATTTGGTGGTGACAATCTTCTCCAATAGATCTGACGGGATGATATCGAGTTGGACCGTCTTCTTACTCGGATCATTACTTGGTAGAACCGCTCCGTTCATCAATGTGTTGGAGTACCGATCTCCCAGACCGCGAACGACCGCATACTTGCCGTCCACGATGTTGACTCCAGTAATCTTTGTCATTGCTTCCGCCGCATCTCCAGCGCTGGCGCGGGAGAAATCTTCAGCACTTAGAGCATCACTTAAGGAAGCCGACTTTTGCCGGTCTGCCAGCAAGATTACGCTCTGAGATACGACCTGATCCACTGCAATCTCAAACACATCGAGCGTGAAGTCCGCACCCGTTGCCTGAAACGGCACATCAAGTGTAAACGACTCTCCAGATTTGATCTCTACTTCGGTAACTCGCTGAGTCTGAAAGCCCTCCTTCTTGTAGACAACTGCGTAGGTGCCAGCTGGCACGTCGCGAACAATATAACGTCCTTCGAGATCCGTATACGCAAAGCCGGATTCCAAGCCTTCTAGCGAAACAGATACTCCACGAACGCCGTCGGCAAAATCGACATCAATGACTTTTCCTGTCAAAGTGCCTGTTTCTCCGTTTCCAATCGGAGCCACAGGCGCGTCTTGCCCGTTAATAGAGGTAGTAATTACCAGTGTTAAGATTAGGCCGCATAACTGACCCAACCGTTTTGTTTGAAGCATTCCCATGTGATAGTTTTTAGTTAAAACTGGCACCGGTATGGTAGGGCTCATTTGCTAAAACAACCGAAAAAAGGTCCTGTGACCGAATCGTTGCCGACGTAACACGGCTGTAACTTTTAACGCCCAAAATTCCACCTCAAAGCTCGGTCTTTAGTAACAGGTTTCGCGTTGCTATCTGCAGAATTCGGACTTAAATAACACAAGAACATTATGAGTGAATTAAGTCCCCTACGGCGAGCTACCGACAAGAAACCCTCCTACCCCATCCAAGAGGACTTAAGAGACTATCTAACGCAATTCGGTCGCGAAAAAGTGCTTCCCGTAAGATACTCACAACTCAGGCATTGGGAAGAATCCATGCCTCTCTACGATAAAAATGGCGAAGATACACTCTGGCTAACCGTCGTCTATTCTCCGGAAAAAATGAGAGAGTTCTCCATCGGCCTAAAGAAGATTTATGCGATGCTTAAAACCGACGGGGATCTAAGCTTTATCGAGCACCTCTACGTGGACCGCATCGATTTTTGCACCTTTGGTAATTCTAATCCATTTCGTATCCGAATTGTGAATTCGCACAACGAAAATCAAGATTACTACTACATCAAGAAAGCAGACGCCTCACGCATTTTCGGTCTCGAACTAGAGCACCTTCTGTCACCCAACCGGATGCACTATTTCACCTACCACAATACTTTAGCGGAAGAACATATCGTGGGAATACCGGGTGATGTATTTATAGACAAGTGGCTTAATAGTAAGCGACTAAAGTCAGTCCGAATAGCAAAAGAGCTGGTCAAGTTTAACGAACGGTGCTTCATACGCCTCCTCGGAGATATGAGGGCCTATAACTTCATTGTAGATATCACCCCGGATTTCGAAGACATACAGTTGATGATACGTCCGATGGATTTTGACCAGCAGTGTTACAATGGCCGCCTAAATTTCTACCGACCACAGTTCTTCAAAGAAAATAACGAACTCGTGTTTTTCTGCACCAAACACTTGAATATTGCAACGTCCCTACAGTATCAACGCGAGGAACAATCTCATATTTACCGACGCATGAGTCTCGGCAGTAAACGCCTTGAGGCACTACTTAATACGATGCGATCAACCGATCTATCAACTCCCGAAAAGGTGAACCAACTCAGCAGTTCACTCGCGGAATTTTATAAGTTCAAAGCTTTCAATAACTGTCGTTCCATGGGGGACATAGTAGCCACCAATTTGGACCGGCTAGCGAAATCCATAAAGCACTCCCAGCCTCAGATATCTGCCCCATTCACGGCTCCTTCAGCAGATCAGTGGGAGTGAATAACGAGTCACCTAAAACTCAGCGTTACCCGGTGTACGCGCAAACGGAATTACGTCTCGAATATTTGATACACCCGTCACCAGCATAAGCATACGTTCAAAACCCAATCCGAATCCACTGTGAGGGACTGTACCGAATCGCCGCAAGTCACGGTACCACCAGTAATCTTCTTGCGATATGTTGTGGGCTTTAAAATTTGCGTCCAACAACTCCAATCGTTCCTCACGTTGACTTCCTCCAACAATTTCGCCAATTCCCGGAACTAGAACATCCATAGCGGCTACGGTTTTTCCATCATCGTTCAAACGCATATAAAATGGCTTTATCTCCCGCGGATAGTCGTGAACGGTGACCGGACATTGAAAATGTACCTCGGTCAAATAGCGTTCATGCTCAGATTGTAGATTCGCTCCATAATCCACTGGATATTCAAACGCGTGACCACTCTCCTTTAACAGCGTGACGGCATCCGTATAACTGATCCTTACGAACGGGCGTTCCTTTACGAACTCGAGTCTTTCGATCAGGCCTTTATCTACAAAGCGGTTAAAAAAATCGAGCTCCTCCTGGCAATGCGCCAGCACATCCTCGACCAGATACCTTACAAACTCCTCGGCCAAATCCATATCACCTTCGAGGTTACAAAAAGCGATTTCTGGTTCTATCATCCAAAACTCATTTGCGTGCCGACTTGTATTTGAATTTTCTGCACGAAACGTTGGACCAAATGTGTAAATATTTGATAACGCGGTGGCAAACGCCTCCCCCTCCAACTGTCCACTAACCGTAAGATAGGACGGTCGACCGAAAAAGTCCTCCGTGTAGTCAACCTCACCATCTGCAAGAGGAACATCTAGTAGGTCCAACGTCGATACACGAAACATTTCCCCCGCCCCTTCACAATCACTGGCTGTAATCAAAGGCGTATGGACATACACAAAATCGCGCTCCTGAAAAAACTGATGAATCGCGTATGCCACGCGACTACGAACTCGAAAGACACTTCCAAACAAATTCGTACGCGGACGCAAGTGGGCATTTTCCCGCAAGAACTCAAGCGTATGACCTTTCTTCTGCAACGGATATTCATCTCCAGCCTCACCTATCACGGACAGCGTTTTCGCAATCACCTCCCAGCTTTGCCCCTTTCCTTGAGACGCAACCAACTCGCCCGTAATTTCCACGGATGAACCGGTCGTCGCTTTTGTGATGTGACTGTAGTCAGGCAGCGCAGCATCCACGACTACTTGGAGATTCTTAAGCGAAGAACCATCGTTTACCTCTATAAATGAAAACGCTTTTGAATCACGGCGGGTACGCACCCAGCCCTGAATGAAAACGGATTCCTGAGGCCCCTTACTGGCCAACGCATATTTAACAAGTGTTCGTTTCATAACCTAGACTCCCAGCTACTAGCGGTCCACTTCGACCAAAAGGTCTGAAATCTTTCTCTTTATCGATTTTACACTGTTATCCTTTTTCACGAGAACGACGGTGGGTTCAAACGATTCAGCCTCAACTTCAGTCACTTGAGTATAAGCAGCTATGATCACCTCATCACCGGGTAAAACTTTGCGGGCCGCTGCACCGTTCAGCTCAACCTGCCCTGGATCACCTAGAATAATGTAGGTCGAGAAACGCTCTCCGTTATTACAATTGTAGATATCTACCCGCTCAAACTCACGGAGATTGGCAACCTTCAAGAGCTCTCGATCGATTGCGATCGAACCTTCATAATCAAGGTCTGCACCGGTGACGGTAGCACGATGGATTTTAGATTTTAGTAAGGTAATATTCATACAAAAATTATTGGTTCATATGGTAGGCGAGATAGAGACCGTTCAGAACGAGATTTGGGAAGATTCGATCGAAGAGGTTTTCGCCCTCAAACAAGCGGGCATACCCACCAGTACCCACTATTACCAAATTCGAGTCTCGGAAGGACTCCTCCGCAAACCGCTTGGTAACTTCTTTCACAGTCCCGACCTGGGAATAGAATAGACCCGCCTGAATACTCTCGACCGTCGAGCGGCCCACCGCTTCAACTGGCTTGATAATCTCTACTGAGGGTAGCTTGGCAGTGCGCGATTCCAGAGCTTCCATTGAGATCGCAATACCTGGAATGATCGCCCCTCCCAGGTACTCTTTCTTTGAGGTAATCGCACAGAAGGTAGTCGCCGTTCCGAAATCGACCGCAATAATATTCTCCTCCGGATACAGATGGGTGGCCGCAATAGCTGTTGCAATTCGGTCAGCCCCCACTTCGAGCGGGTTGCGGTACTTTATTTTTAACCCTGTCTTAACTCCAGCCTGCAAAATAAACGGCTCTAGCGAGAAGAACTTGTAACTGGCATTCCGAATCGCGTGAAGCAGTGAGGGAACTACTGAACACAATGCGATAGAGGCGATGTCCTTCGGCTCGATCTCATTCTCTCGAAGTACGCTGCGGAGAAAGATCCCAATTTCGTCGGATGAGTTTTTTACCTCAGACGTTTTCCTAAAATGAAGAATGAGTTCATCTCCTTTGAAGACGCCTCCATGAATCGTTGTATTACCAATATCTAAACAAAGTAGCATCGCTTTTTTCTAATCTTTCAACCGCTCCAACACCAACTGCTCCACTGAACGGATCAGCTCCGCTTTCTTCTCTACCCGTTTCGTAAGCCTATTCCCTAAATAAAGAGCAGCTGCATGGCGCCCATTCTCAGGATCCACTTCGGTGAGATCATTTTGCACCACGATATCTGCCAGTGAATGCTCGAGTAAATGAAGCACCGCTTTCTCCCGCTCTTCTTCAGACGCATGGTTAGTTAGCTTAAAGGCAACGAGTACGACGTCCGCATTGCTGCTATACTGATGGATGCGATCAACGATCTTATAATTCCGTGCGAGATTAAGCGTTATTTCGTGATCAGAACTAAATTTAGTCGCCGCTCCGGGAGCCACTTTCTCGCCATTAATCAAGAGATGATCCACAGAATAATCGCTCACCGCTGCCAAATGGATTACACAATCAAATTTCTGGTTTGAAAGCTGATCTTTTAGCTGTCTATCCAAATCGTGAAACGACTTAAAAGTGACTTGCTCAACGGGCTTCGTAGGAGCCATCGCTCGGTTCGCACGCAGTAGGGTAACGTCGTGGCCTTGGTCGAAAAAATACTCTGCAAATTCCACGCCCGTTCTCCCGCTCGAAAAATTTGATATTGAGCGCACACCGTCGATTGGTTCTTCCGTGCCCCCAGAAGTTATCAGGAAACGAAGTCGCTTGCCGGCTATATTCAAAGGCTTTGAAAGCACTTGCTCTATAGAGGCAGCGATCAACTCTGGCTCAAGGAGCTTTCCCTCCCCAATATCTCCACAGGCAAGCCGCCCTTCACCAGTTGGCAAAACACGAACTCCCCAGGACTCCAACTTCTTCATAGCTGCCTGCGTAGCTGGGTGCTGAAACATGGCCGTATTCATGGCCGGTGCGATAAAGTAAGGCTTCGAAAAATCGTGCGCCAAGAACAAGCTACTCAGGAGATCGTTACCCAAACCATGCGCTAGCTTATTTATCGTATTGGCAGTCCCTGGGCAGAGTACCGTTAGATCAGCCCATTTAACCAAATTTATATGAGCCATCTGCTTTCCAGGTTCATAAAGGTCGTGATAAACAGGCTTACCCGTAAGCCCCTCCAACGTTGAAGCACCGACAAATTTCAGAGCGGCCTCGGTTGCAATCGTTTGGACCTCGTGACCTTCTTTGACCCACTTCGATATTAGATTACAAGCCTTGTAACAGGCAATCGAGCCAGAAAGTTTAAATAGTATCTTTGATGGCGACATTGTCTATAAGGCGAACGTTATCGATTACGACGGCACCGAGCCTGCGTTCTTCGAGGTCTTCGATATATTCAACATCGAAACCTTCCGAGATTAATTCATTGCGAGCAGCCTCCGTAGTTGGAGCTTTGGTCAGGCTGCGATAAAATGCCGGCGCCTTCGATCTGGCCGCTACCGTTAACAATACATTGCGAGAACTTTTAGCCAACCCATCCGTTTCTCTCACAGTCGGCACTGCAACTACTCGGACATTCATGAACAATGCATCGACCATCCCTTCGATCAGCCTGAGCTGCTGGAAATCCTTTTCCCCCAAATAGGCTCGTTCCGGCTGAACAATATTAAACAATTTCAAAACGACGGTTAACACACCGTCGAAGTGCCCCGGACGATGCGCACCTTCCAACTGCTGAGAGAATTCTGTTTCTGTTAACTTGTACCGATAACCGTCCGGATAGAGCGACTCTTTCATTGGTGCAATGATAACATCTGCCCCGGCTTCAGAAGCCAATATCCGATCTTCGTCCAAGGTTCTTGGGTACAGGTCAAAATCCTCAGGGTTATCGAACTGAGTGGGATTCAAAAATACACTAACGACCACACATTCAGTCTCCAATCGAGCTTGCCGAATCAGTTCCATATGCCCTTCATGGAGAGCCCCCATCGTAGGAACGAATCCAATACTAACATTCGATGCCTTCAGGTCATTTCGGTACGCATACCACGCGTCCAGAGTTTCGATAATCGAAGTCATACGAAACTCTCTTTTTTCAACGGAAAAGACTTTGATTTAACATCTGAATCGAATTGATTCATCGCCTCTTTGATCAAGTCATACCCCTCGAGGTAACGCCGGACAAATTTAGGTTGAAAACTTGGATCCATGCCTAACAGGTCTTGTAATACCAGCACTTGGCCGGACGTGTGAGGTCCCGATCCGATTCCAATCGTAGGAATCTCAAGCGTGTTAGTGATTTCTTCAGCCAATGCCGACGGAATACACTCTAGCACGATCGAGAAACAACCGGCTTTCTCCAGCGATTTGGCATCCTCCATTATGGACTGTGCGGCATCTTCGCTCTTACCTTGCACTTTGAATCCACCCAGCTGATTAACTGATTGCGGGGTCAACCCGAGGTGTCCCATTACGGGTATCCCAGATTCCACGATATAAGCAATGTCATCCAATTGGCCTTTTGCTCCTTCCAGTTTGACCGAATGTGCACCCGCTTTCATTAACCGGTCGACACCTTCCATTAGCGTCTCACGACTCTTGCGATGCGCTAAAAACGGAATATCCCCAATAATGAATTTTTGCGGAGCGCCCTTTGCAACAGCTCGCACATGAGCCTCCATCATGTTCAGGTCTGCATGGACAGTGCTAGGGTAGCCGTGCATCACCATGGAAGCGCTATCACCAACTAGAATGCAATCGATGGCAGAATCTCCAACGATTCTCGCTGACCAGGTATCATAGCTGGTTACCATCGAAATGGCTTCACCAAGTGCTTTCTTATTTTGGAAATCCAATACGCTTTTCATAGCTGATTGGTTTCCGGCTGCATCATTTCCACAACAACGCAGACAATTATGGGAAACAGTGTTTCCTCGTTAGGTACTCGTCTCATAGATCAAGTCCTCAGAAAAAGGGTTTTATTTTATTAACTGTAAAACGGGTCACGAGCTAGTTC
>CALGUT010000042.1 GCA_937920335.1 uncultured Opitutales bacterium | reverse complement strand
ATGTCTACCCATCAGGGCTTCGTCACCCCGGATCGCGAGAAGCGTCAGCGCAATGTCGACCTAACCATATCTCAATTGGAGATCTGCGGTCGCCTGGGAATCCCGACGATGAGAGTCAACACAGGGCGCTGGGGAACCTCCGGTAATTTTGACAAGCTCATGGCAAATAAGGGAAAGGAGCCACCCCTTTCCAGATACACCGACGAAGATGCCTTTCCCTGGGTGATCGATGCGTTTGAGAAGTGTTTACCCATAGCAGAGAAACTGGGCGTGGTAATGGGCTTGGAGAATCATTGGGGATTGGGACTGACTGCCGCGGGCGTCATGCGGATCGTAGATGCAGTCGATTCTCCCTGGTTACGCGTTACCCTAGATACCGGCAATTTCCTCGAAAATCGGGAGCAACAGTTAGCCGAACTCGCACCGCATGCCTACTTTGTCCAAGCGAAAACCTACTATGGGGGCGGGCAATGGTATGAACTCGACATTGATTACAAGAAAATCGCCGAGCTTTTGCACACACACGACTACCGCGGCTGGATTTCGTTGGAATTTGAAGGTATGGAAGACTATCGAATTGCTATTCCAAAGAGCCTAGCGCTGCTCCGTCGGGCTTTTAGCTATTCTACATAACCCCTTTTTCAAGCACGGCGGAGAGACTCGACGTTCCCAATTCTTAAGACTTTTAATACGGGACTCGGTCCCCCCTTAGAAGCCTCGAGCATCCGGACTGGCAAAGGAATTCTATCGGTTTAAGTGGGAATATTTCTCAAAACACATAATAGTTTGTGAAAATCCGACCTTCCGATTCCTTTTTTTCGTAAAAGGTCTTGGCCAAGAAGAGGATAAATGGATCTCAAAATCCTATGTACGCGCATGATTTCTTAAAGCGCCTCACCGTTCATCATTATTTCATAGCCTGCCTTCTGATTGCGCTAATCTGGACTGGTATAAACGCATGGCTCATCGTACCCGTTTCCTTGGGTGCTGCCGACGGAACCAGCTTTGCTCTACTGAATGAGTGGGCAGTCAAGATCGGAACCAACCATTTTGACCAGATCGCACGACTATGGAAGAGCCTTCAGGTCAACATTTATGCGACCCTTTTTGTCACAGCCTTCTGTCTATATGCGGTCCCGTGGTTGGCCAAGAGTGAGGAGGGAAACCGTTTTGATCACCTGAGTGTAGTAGCCTTTCTCTGGGCTTTTGCTACATTAGTTCACCAGGGGCATATGGGATATATGGTTGCATTGGCGGATGATACTCCGATGACCCTCGCAGCGGTTTGGGTTTTGTTTCACCCCAATTGCCTTCGCGGATTCGTCATACTGCTGATTATTCAATTTGCATCATTCACATTGCAGATGCCAAACGTGTCTAATCATACGGTATTTCTTTGGATAGCGATCATATCAGTCTTACTGTGCCTGGCTCGTCTACAGCTCCACGAAAAAAGTAATCCTGTAAGTCGGACTCACATGTACTCGGACATCGCTAAGGTTCTTCGAGTGGAGCTGATCCTATTGTATATCATCGCGACCGTGGCGAAAATTAATTGGACTTATATGGATCCAGATCTGAGTTCCTGCGTAGCGCTACTGGATTTGTTGAGAGAGAGAATCGATATATTCCCCGATTCGATCTACACTCGATTTGCCGTAATCTATGGTTCCTTGTTGGCTGAGCTATCACTTCCCGCATTCTTGCTGTTTTCACGAACCAGGAAGTTCGGGCTTTTGTTCGGATGGACTTTCCACCTGTTTCTCGGCATCGCCGGTTATGGAGACTTTTCCTCAGTGGTATTCCTTTTTTATTCCCTATTCACTCCAAATGATTTTCCTGCTAGGCTGAACTCAGTTTACAAAGAATTCCCGACGTTTCGGAAGATCACTTTGTGGATAAAGTTTCCCGTGATTGAGCGGAAACTTATAACTGCTCTCATGGTCGGGTTTCTGATTCTGGCATTTGTCGGACAGCTGAACAGAATGGGAATCGCTGGAAGTTCTAATTCGATTCAGATAATCACGAAAGAAATCACGTTTATACTTTGGTTGGGATTCAGCTTTTTCTTCGCCCTCTCCTACTACTTAGCAATGAGAGTGGGAGACTACCATCCGCAACGCTATTCCTTTGCGAAGATGTTAAGGCCTGTTTTCATTATTGGGCCACTCTTAATGGTTTTAAATTCTATCACTCCGTATGTTGGATTAAAAACGGAGTTCTCTTTTACAATGTTCAGTGATCTGCTGACCGAAGGAGACGAATGGAATAGTATATTTGGTTCTACTGGGTTTTTAGTGGGCACATACTGAGCTTACCGCAATGAAA
>CALGUT010000041.1 GCA_937920335.1 uncultured Opitutales bacterium | reverse complement strand
GCGTGACTACCTGCCCGCTCGCTGGCGCCCCGGTCAACTCCGGCATCTCCTTTCGAAACTCGAACGCGAACCGGAAGGTCGCGAAACGAACCTCGGCCATGCACTTGAGGAAGTTGCCAAGCTGAATCAGAAACGCAGCCTCGTCCTCATCATTTCCGATTTCCTAACCGACCCCGTAGAATGGGAGGTCGAACTAGGCCACTTGGTCGCGATGCAGCACGATGTCCGCGCCATACAAATCCTCGATCCGGCAGAGCTTTCACTAGACTTTGGATCCGCTGCTCAGTGGGAAGATCTGGAAACCGGAAAGCGTCTCTACATTGACCCTGACGTCGCCCGAAAAGACTACCTCGAGAAATTTTCAGTTCACCAGGCACAGGTTAAAAAAACCTTCGATCAACGTGGCATATCCTTCCAAACGGTTTCTTCAGATACTCCACTCGACTACGTCCTACTCGACATGATCAAGGGCGGTGGCCTCGCTAAACAAACCACCCGCGCGAACCAAAGGAGGTCCGGATGAGTTTCCTCTCTCCCTGGTTCTTACTCGGCGCCGCAGCCATCGCCGGTCCGATCATCTTTCACCTCATCCGACGAGCGACCCGGAATCGTGTTCAATTCAGTACGACCCAGTTTCTCAGTGCATCGCCGCCGCAGCTTCAAAAGAAAAGCAACCTGCAGCACCCCTGGTTATTACTCCTGCGTTGCCTCATCATCGCCCTTCTTGCTTTTGGATTTTCGAGACCGTTTTTCAAAAGCGACGTTCCTGTCTTGAGCGAGAACACCCAGGAGAACCACACCGTTTTGATTCTGGACGAGAGCGCCAGTATGAGTCGCAACGGACAATGGAATGCGGCGAAATCACAGCTCGTAAACTGGATCGAAGAAAACGGCGTGGATCACCGCCTCAGTATCCTCGGAATTTCTGATCAAGTGAGTCACATACTCTCCAATGAGCTTTGGCAAAAAACGCTGACGGCCGAACGCGTTTCGTTGGTGAATGGTATTTTGGAAGACCGTGAGCCCAGCTGGGGTGGCACCCACCTCGATTCTGCATTGGACGCAGCCTTGGACGAGCTAGAGCAACTCGCCGAAAACACCGGCACCGACGCCCATCGAACCATCCGCGTATTTTCTGATCTCACCACAGGGAGTCGCTTATCGGGTTTGGCCGGACGGGACTGGCCGGATAATTGTGTGGTTGAATTTGAGCCTACCGTCGGAGGTGAGACTCTGAACGCCGGCCTGCAATGGCTCGGCTGGTCAAGAATCGGCGAAGGTCCCCGCAATGCACGACTGAGCCTTATCACTACTGGCGGCAACCAAACCATCACGCTCACCGCCAAGGACGCCATAAGCGGAAACACCATCGGCGAACCGCAAACGGTGTATTCACAAGTTGGCGATAAACGCTTACTGTTGATGCCAATTCCAGCCGAACAAACCAATCCATTCACGATCGAGCTGACTGGAGATGCCGAATTCTTTGACAACACGCTCTACGTAGCGCCCAAGAAGATCCGCGAAGCCACACTCACTTTTATCGGGCCGCAAGCTTCTGACAATCCCAAGGCATCGAGATTCTATATGGAGCGAGCGGTCGTCGGTTGGGAAGACCCCAAGATTTCCATAGCGTCTCCAGAACCCGATTGGGAAACGAACCCCGACAACCTGCTCCTCATCGGAGCAACCCCGAGCGACGCGCAGCTTAGCCAAACCAAGTCATTTCTCAACGATGGCGGAACCGCGCTCCTCCTGTTAAAAGACGCCGCGCAGATTCCACTCATCGAATCACTCACGGGCGAAACCGGTTGGCAAAGCACGCCGCTCAGTCGCAACTACGGACTCCTTGGCACCATCGATTTTGAGCATCCGACATTTAGGGTGTTCGCAGATCCCCGCTATAACAATTTTACCAACATTCGGTTCTGGAGCGCTCAACCGTTACTCGCGCCCGATACCACGGACGCTCGCATCCTTGCCAAGTTCGACGAAGGTCCCGCAGCCATCGTCGAGTGGAAGGTTGGCAACGGATCCCTTATTGCCTGGGCAGGCGACTGGACACCACAGGACAGCCAGTGGGTACTCTCTTCAAAATTTGTGCCCTGGTTCCAGGAACTCATTGAAAAGTCCTTGGGAGGTCCTTCGATGCCGAATATGGCGTTTGTGAATGACGCAAGTAAACTGAGCTCCGGCGAAGACGCCTGGGCATCCTTGGATGGATCGAGCCTTGAAGCCGCAGCCCGAAAAACACCGGGACTCTATCAGCTCAGCAAAGACGCCAACACCCGTTGGGTAGCATTGAATATCCCTCACGAGGAAAGTAGAATCGATGCCCTTCCATTTGATACTTGGGAGAAGCTGGGCGTTCCTCTTCAAGCGAGCCAGCTCATTGTGTCACAGGAAATTTCCGAGCAACAAGCCGCCGTTAAGAATGCGATCGAGCTTGAAGGTGAACAGAAGATTTGGCGCTGGTTACTCATCGGTGTCGTCCTCTTTCTCATCATCGAAAGTCTTCTCTCCATAACCATTAGTCGCAGAGGATTGGCGACCGCAGAAGCATGAGCGCAACCGATCCGATAAATCCCAAACGCATTGATCCACGTATCCGCAAGGAACTGCTGATCACCGCGCACCGCCTGAAGGAAAATAAGGTGTATATCGCAGGAGCAAAACGCTGGCTGGTAGCGTCCGTGCTGGCACTGATCGTTCTTGGGATTCGCTTTACCGTTCCTGCGTTTGGCGGGTTTGCATTTCCTCTTATCTGCGGCCTGGTTGCGGTCACCCTCTTTCTTAACTACATCGGCAAGCTCAAGACTCCACTCGATTATCTGGAAGCCGCTCAAGCCGTAGAACAGAATTTCCCGGAAGTGGAAGGCCTTTTAAGCACCGCACTCCAGCAAACCCGTGACGGAGACTCCTACAATTTCCTCCAGGAGAAACTCTTTCGGGAAACGCTCCACTACTCCAATTTCCAATACTGGGAGGATGTTGGTAAGAAAAAGAGTGGGCCGTCCAAAGCCGCATTCCTTGGTGCCATGAGTCTGCTACTGGGACTCGCCGCCATCACTTACTATACCAAAGACGTGATCTTCTCGATAAACACACCGAGCATGCCGGTGCTCATATCCTCGGTCGAAGTCACTCCGGGTAACACCGCAGTGGAACGCGGTTCGGCCATCGTGATTGCAGCCCGATACAAGGGAGACGTTCCCCGGTCGGCTACCCTTATCGTACAACAAGACAACGGCACAACACAGCGGCACTCCATGGCGCAGAGTCTGTCCGACCCTGTATTCGCCTATACCCTACAGTCGATCGAAGAGGCCGCTCACTACCTTGTCGAATACGGAGGCAAGGAGACCGAGCGTTACCGTTTGGAGGTTTTCAATTTACCCGCCCTAACACAGGCCAACGCGTTTCTTAACTTTCCAGACTACACAGGACTGAAGGATCGACTCATCGAAGACACCCGCCGTGTCAGTGCCGTGGAAGGCACCCGACTCACCTACGAGTTTCTCGTCAATAAGCCGTTGGCATCCGCAGAACTGATCGACCGGGACGGTAACGTCCTCGCCCTCACCCCATCGAATCCTGAAAAGACCCGCTTCAGCACGGAGATGCTTTTAACAGAAGACCTTCGCTACGACCTCCATCTCACCGACGACGCTGGCAGAAAAAATACCTTCCCGCCGGATGTAAGGATCACCGTTCGTGAGAATAAGAAACCGGAGATCAAATTGAATTTTCCACGAGGCGATCAGGCCGTCTCACCCATTGAAGAGTTAGCCCTGGAAGCAAGCGCTCAGGATGACTTTGGGCTAGTTGACTATGGTCTGGCCATCACGGTCGGCGCAGACAACCCGAACTTCGTCTCTCTCAAATCCGACGACCCGGAACAGCTGGAAGCTGATTTCGAAAAACTCTACGCTCTCGAAGATGCCGCCGTCGAAGTCGACCAACTGGTGACGTGGTTCGCCTGGGCCGACGACATGGGAGTCGAGGGAGAAGTTCGACGAAGCACGAGTGACCTGTTCTATGCTGAAGTACGACCGCTCGAAGAGATTTACCGCGAAGGCGAAGGTGGGGGTGGCGAAGGTCAGGGACAGGGTGGCGAACAGGAAGCCGAAGCGCTCGAACAACAGCGTAACATCTCGATCGCGACCTTTAAGCTGAAGGACCGTGGAGAACGCGACTCAAGCTTTCTTGAAGATACGCAGGTGCTGCTCGAATCGCAGCAACAAGTCAGCATGCAGGTGCAGGAAATGATCATGGAGCTTCAGGAGGATAAGAAGCTACTGGCCGCCGCGACCGATGCGTTGGATTTTATGGAGAAGGCCGTCGACGCTTTCGGTGAAGCACTCGACGAAGAATCCGATGGACCGATCGAAGACGCGTGGCTGGCAACTCAAGGTGCTTACCAGTCACTCCTACGGTTGCGCCCGCGGGAAATGAACGTCAACCAAAGCCGGCAACAAGGCGGTGGCGGCGGTGGCAACAACCGCAACCAGCGTCAGCTCAATCAATTGGATTTTGGTGAGGAAGAAAACCGCTACGAGACCGAGAGCCAGGCTCAGGCGATGACGACTCCTCAAGAACGCGAAGAGCTGGAAGTACTCAGCAAACTGAGCGAGCTCGCACGCCGGCAAGGGCAAATGAACGACCGCCTCAAGGAACTGCAAACCGCCTTGGCAGCCGCCGAAGACGAAGAAGAACGCGAAAAGATCCAACGGGAATTGAAACGCCTCGAGGAAGAACAGCGCCAGATGCTCACCCAAATGGACGAGGTGCGACAACGCATGGACAACATGCCTGCCGACCAGGAAGCACGCGACGCTCGTGAACAACTCGAAGAGACCCGCGAGGACATGCGCAACATCAGCGAAGCGCTTGAAGACGGAGAAGTGTCCCAGGCACTCGCATCTGGAAGTCGGGTGCAGGAAAACCTCGAGCAGCTCAAAGAAGACTTTCGACAATCCACCTCCAGTCAATTCTCCGACGCCATGCGACAGGTGCGCGATGCAGCCCAGGAGCTCGCAGAGACTCAACGAGAACTTTCTGAAGAGTTGGATGCGTTGGAGAACGAACAGGCGCCCCGCCTCGATGGATCCGGCGAACGAGCTGAGGTCGCTGAACGTTATAGCGAGCAACAGGAAAACCTGGAACAGCTCATGAATGACCTGCGGCAGATCACCGAAGATTCTGAATCTGGCGAGCCTACGCTGCACAGAAAGCTTTACGATCTTGTCCGGCGTCAGAATCAAAGCGACGCGCAGGAGAATCTGGAGATCGCGGAAGAATTGGTCAGTCGGGGATTTCTCGAACAAGCACAGGACATGCAGCCCGGTCTGCAAGCGTCGCTCAATGAGCTGGAACGCGCCGTAACCGAAGCAGCCGAATCCGTCATGGGCGATGAAACGACCGCCTTGCGCTTTGCCCAGGAAGAGCTGAGTGATTTATTAAACGAGCTGGAACAGGAACGACCGGAAGGGAGTGAACTCGCCGACGCAGGTTCTCAAGGGTCTGGTGAATCCTCCCAACCAGGTCAGGCTCAGGGACAAACTGGCGGCGAACCTGGCGAATCTCAAACCGGCTCAACGCCTGGTGAAGAGCAGGACGGGCAACTCGCGCAGGCGCAAAGCCAACAACCCGGTCAATCTCCCGGGCAAGGTCAGGAAGGCCAACAACCAGGACAACCCGGCGGACAGCAACCGGAACAATCCCAACAACCTGGAAGTGGACAACAACCCGGTCAGGGTGGTCAGCAAGAAGGAACGCAGCCAGGAGGACAACTGGCACAAGGCGGTCAACAACCCGGCCAAGGTCAAAGCCCTGGACAACAACCCGGTCAAGGTGGACAACCGGGTCAAGGCCAGGGAGGTCAACCGAGCGGACAACCGGGACAGGGACAACGGGGTGGCCAGCAAACCAGTGGCGGAGGCGGTGGTAACAATCAGCTACAAGACCTTCAGGATATCATCCGTTCCTTTGCGGACGGTGGTAACGGTGCCTGGGAGGGCCCCATAACCGGCGATGGATTTGTCGATTGGAATGAACGCATGCGAACCATCGAAGAGTTGATGGAGCTACCCGAGGCTCGGGAACAAATGCAGCAAGCTCGCGAGCAGGCTGAGCAAATGCGCGTCGAATTTAAACGCCATGGCACCCCACCGCAGTGGGGGGATATTGACACCACGATTCTTCAACCGATTCGAGAGGTGGAGTCGTGGGTGCAACAAGAACTCCTGCGTAAGGACAATCCCGATACCCTTCAACCGATCGATCGCGACCCGGTCCCACCCAAGTATTCCAACTCGGTCAAAAGCTACTACGAAGCCCTGGGAGGCGATTAATGACAGTCGCCGCATTGACATTTTTGAATGCCGGTTGGTGGTGGGTACTGTTACCCTTGGCCTGTCTTCTTTGCTTCCTCACCTGGACGGCCTGGAAACCGATTGGCAACAAAGGCCTCCGTGACTGGTTGCCCTTCGGATTTAGAATCCTGGCGATCATCCTTATTCTACTCTTTCTTTTGGAACCGCATTGGACCCGTGAACGAGCAGCCCGGGGTGCCAATATCGTAGCGGTCATAGCGGACAATAGCCAGGGCCTTCAACTCAAGGAAACCGGTTCTGAATTCACGCGGGGTGAAGGGTTAATGGATCAGCTCAACGGTCTGAATAGTGGCTGGTTGGCGCAGCTCACCGACGACTTTCAGGTTCGACCGTACCAGTTCGACCGCGACCTGCGCCGCATTCCCGAATTCGCCCAACTCGACTTTCAAGGTGACCGGAGTAATTTGGGCTTGGCCTTAAAGAACCTGAAAGACCGTTACGACAGTTTACCGCTGGCGGGTGTGGTCGTCTTGACCGATGGCAATGCGACCGATCTCGATGAAAACTTAACCGACCTTGCCGACCTGCCGCCGGTTTACCCGGTGGTTGTGGGAACTCCCGGTTCTATGCCCGATGTCAGTATCGACCGGATCGAGCTAAGGCAAACGGCGTTCGACGATGCACCTGTTACCCTGACAGCGGACGTCGCAACCCGGGGTGGATTCAGAAGACCCGTGGAAGTGAGTATCAAGTCTCTCAATACCGATTCTCTTCTCGATAGTTCAGAGACCGATGACCTGCTACCCCCACCCGTCCGTATGTCCGCCCGGAGTTCCAGTGATCCTCAGGGAATCGACTTTCGCTGGAGGCCGCTGGCCTCAGGCATCCAGTTTTACGAAGTGGCAGCAGAACCATTGGAGGATAGTGTGAGCAGTGACGAACTCCCCTCTCCCGAGGAGGCTACCGAGCTCAACAATCGACGCTTGTTCATGATCAATCAGGGGCAGAGCGAATACCGCATCCTCTATGTGAGTGGCCGTCCCAACTGGGAGTTCAAGTTTCTCAATCGCGCCTTGGCGGAGGATCCACAGCTCAATCTGGTGGGGCTGATCCGTGTGGCCAAGCGGGAACCGAAGTTTGAGTTCAAGGGTCGCTCCGGTGAATCGAGCAATCCGCTTTACCGCGGGTTTGGCAGGGAAGAGGAAAGCGAGCGCTACGATCAACCCGTGCTCGTGCGTGTGAATACCCGCGACCAGGATGAGCTTCTCGGAGGGTTCCCGAAAACGGCGGACGACCTGTTCGAATACGATGCTGTGATACTTGATGATTTGGAGGCGGAGTTCTTTACCTTTGAACAGCAAAGCCTGCTTAGACGATTTGCCAGCGAACGCGGCGGCGGGCTCCTGATTCTCGGTGGCGCCGATTCACTGGATAACGGCGGTTATGCCGATACACCCTTGGCTAGCGCCCTCCCCGTTTACCTCGACCGCAAGCCGGCTATACTTCCCGGAACCGATCTTCAATGGGAGCTCACCCGCGAGGGCTGGGTAGAACCCTGGGTTCGGGTTCGCCCGATCGAATCGGAGGAACGCCAGCGTTTGAATGCCATGCCACCGTTCAAAGTACTCAACCCACTCAGCGGTTTGAAACCTGGCGCGCAGGTGCTAGCTGAAGCCGTCGATCGGACGGGTAACCGCTACCCAGGGCTGGTTGCTCAACCCTTTGGCTCTGGTCGAGTCGCTACGCTCGCCATCGGAGATATTTGGCGCTGGGGCATGAAGGGTGCCGAGGAACAGGTCGACCTCGCCCGATTCTGGCGTCAGCTCGCGCGTTGGCTGGTCACCGATAATCTTGAGCAGGTAGAACTCGCCGCTCGGAAAGAGGGTGAAGTGATGCAACTGAAGGTCATCGCCCGGGATAAGGCTTATTTGCGCATCGATCTCGCACAGGCCCGTGTGACCATTAAACGGGTGAACAAAATTGAGTCCTCCGAAACCGAGGAAGTAGGCTTCGAGGAAGTCACCGTTTTCGCCGACCCGGTATCCGATCTTTCCGGCCATTTTAGCACAGAATTCCTCGCCCGCGATGCCGGAGCCTACCTGGCAACTGTCGAAGTGACCGATGCGGATGGAGCCGTCGTCGGCTCCGCTGAAGCAGGGTGGGTACTCGATCCTGCGGCTGATGAGTTTCGTTCACTCGAACCCAACCGAAACCTTTTGGAAAATCTCGCTGCTAAAACCGGAGGTGAAGTACTGGGCTATCCACAACTCAACCGCTTGGCTGATCTTTTATCCAGAAACCCGGCACCGCTTACCGAGACCTACTCGTCTCCGCTTTGGCACAAGAGCTGGTGGTTTCTCGCCATCTTAACCTGTTTCCTGCTTGAGTGGGGCATCAGACGAATGCGAGGTCTGCCGTGAGATATTTACTCCTATTATTATTGGGTTTCACTTCACCCGTCATCGCGGTCGACCATAACGTCCTGGTCATCGTGGGCGCACCGGGTGAGGAGCTCTATGCCGAGGGTTTTGAAAACGCGGCCAAAGCCTGGGAAGAGGCAGGCGACGCAACCAATGCGGTTATTGATTTTATCGGACGAGACGCCAGCGACGACACCACTCCCAAAGAACAAATACAAACGTGGATCCAGGAGCTGGATACCGACTCCCCTGCCCCTGCGTGGATTGTCTATATTGGTCACGGCACCTACAATCGCCGCGACGCCTTTATCAACGTGAGTGGACCCGATATTACTGCCAAGCAATTGGCGGATTGGCTACCGACGATGGATCGAACGCTGATCTTTATCCATGGAGGCTCTGCCAGTAGCCCCTTCATGAATGCGCTGTCTGCACCCAACCGTATCATTATTACCGGTACGCGTAATCCCGACGAGATCAACTACACCCGCTTTGGTGAATACTTCGCCAATGTGCTCGCCCGGTCCGATGGCGATATCGACCAGGATGGACAGACCTCGCTATTGGAAGCCTTCCTAAGCACCGCAGATCGGGTTGAATCATTTTATCAGGATCAAGGCCGCCTCGCTTCCGAACACGCCTTGATCGATGACAACGGAGATCAGTTTGGCACCCCACCCGATTGGTTCCGTGGCGTGCGAGTCACCAAACAGTCCAAGGACGGTAAAGAACCCGATGGTTTCCGCGCCCACCAAATAGCCCTCATCCCATCCGCACAGGAGAAACTTCTCACCGCCGAACAACGGACCGAACGCGATGCCCTGGAAGCCGACATTGAGGTTCTTAGAAAACGTAAGGATACTCTGGAAGAAGCGATCTATTACGAGGTGCTCGAAGCCATCCTCGGAAAGCTCTCAAACATCTATTTTCCAAAAGATGAAGACGGTAACTTGATCGAGCCGATCGTTGAATCGGATGGGTCGTAGTGTTGAAAAGTTTCTTTGATCTCACAAATACTTGAATAGCCTATAATGTTATTCAGGTTCCCTTGTTTGAATGTTTACGTTAACCCTCGTTGGCTCCTGACCAATTAAAGCGAGTTTTGAATGCGGCTTTAGCCGGAGCGATTCATTATCCTCTGAGCCCCTCCTCCATTCTAAACCGTGTGCGATTGTGACGTTAATCTAGAACTGAGAACCTAATATTATATTTCATACATCTTACTATTCTATAGCTATTTACAATCTTCACCTACCTCAACAATGAGTCTGACACTTTCAGGGAAGACATCATCGCCCAACCCCAAAATCCTCTATCCAAAGCCATAAAAGCTTGATTTTCATACCCACCATTTCCCGTGTTGAATCGCATTCGCGAAAATGCCCACATGCTGAATGCGATACATTAATACTGTTCGAAGAGAGAAATGAATAGGTGGACATACAGGATACTAGCACTCGTTTTTGTAACCCTCGGATCGTTTTTGGCCTATGACGTGATCACCTCGATAATTAGAGAAGAAAAAGTTCAAGTAATCGAATACGTCAGAGTCGTTGCCTGCTTCTTTTTTTGGTAGTATCACTTTCCTCAAGAGCCTTTTCAGTGAAGAAGCTCTAGAAGAAATGAGAAAAGAAGAAGAGAAAAGTAATCCCTCGGCTCAATCGACGTTTAAAGTGATTGGAATTATTATTCTAATTCACGCTGGCTTGATCTCAGTATTAATGCTTTTAAGCAACTTGAGAAATGGATAAGAATTCGAACAAGACAGTTGAGATAAATTCCGAGCAGGCGGGGGTTTCCCACGCCATTAGGCTTATGTATATCCGTATTCATCTTTTACCTACATGGAATTCAGCTCGGAATTTCTCACCGTAGCGTTAGAGAAGTGAAATCGAAGACACCTATTCGAGATTACGTTTTTATGGTTTTCGGGAGCATCTAAATAGGGTCAATGTTCATGGAGTTGTTGCCCAAATCCTTCATTTGATACTGGATAGCGACAGAGAGATTTGTTAGTTTGTAGTCACTATGATGGGAAAGCATCTACCTCAAAAGAGCTTGTTCAGTTACAGTGTCGATTTAGATAAACGAGTTCGTCAAAACCATCCTCTTCGTAAAGTAGCCGAACGGATTGATTTTTCCTTCGTCCGCGAAGAGGTCAAAGATTGCTACGGCACCAACGGTAACGAAGGGATCGATCCGGAGATTATCCTAAAACTAATGTTTTTATTGTTCTGGGATAATGTTCGTAGCGAGCGTGAGTTGAAGCAGATCTTGCCTGAACGTTTGGATTACCTCTGGTTTTTGGTCTACGGTTTGGATGATGAAGTGTCTGACCACAGCGTGCTTTCCAAGGCGCCGGCACCGGAGGTGCCTCCGATTAGTCCGCTTAGCGTTCGCTGAAAAGATTATTGACGCTTTAGCGTTAAAACGTTTTTAATGGGACTATGAAAAGAGCAACCGTATATTTCGAAGAAGAATTGCATCGCGCCCTCAAACTAAAAGCAGCTGAAGCATCCACCTCTGTTTCTGACTTGGTAAATGATGCAGTCAAAGTAGCCCTCGCCGAAGACCTTGAAGACTTACAATCTTTCAGAGACAGAGAGTCGGAGCCGACCTTGGACTTTGAGAGTTTCCTGAAAACCTTGAAGAGCGATGGACGGATATAGAATCGAAATCAAAAAGTCCGCCGCGAAAGAGCTAGAAAAGATAAAAGGAAAGGACCAGGAAAGAATCGTTGAGCGAATACAGGGTCTTGCACAAGACCCAAGGCCGCCTAGCTCAAAGAAGCTATCTGGAGAAGATAAATACAGAATCCGCCAGGGAAATTATCGTATCCTGTATCAGATATTTAATGACACTGTACT
>CALGUT010000040.1 GCA_937920335.1 uncultured Opitutales bacterium | reverse complement strand
CGCTGTTGTGAGATTCTTACGTTGGGGTACGATATCAACGCGCCGAAATACCTAGAGAATCAGGTTTCAATATGGTTGGAAAACGATTTACCGACCTACTACTGGACGCATCGTTTACCGGCGGATCGATTGAATGGAATCTATAAGAACTTCATTCGTCTGTGCAAACGTAAGGTCTATGATTCATCTGTTGAAGGTCGGGGTTTTCGAAGTAAACTCGATGATTCAGAGGGATTTAGAAACCTGAGTTATGCACGTTTATTGCCTATTCGTCAGACGATTGGACAGGTGCTGAGCGGTTTTACGCCGGAAACGTTGATTGATAACTTGGCCTTGGTCTCCTTGAAGTGCTCGCCCAAGTATTATCCTGAGGGTGGGGCGTTATCACATTGGATATACGATTGTCTGGTGGGTTGCTCTGATGTGACCGGTAATGACCTTTCTTTCGAAGAGGTTTTGGTCGAAAGTGTCGAAGGCGATATCTCCTATGATTTTGACCTGAACTTTGTCTATGATGACAATAAAAGCCTTCGTTTCGAATCTGTGATATCTAGCAGGTCTGCCACTTTAAAGGGGGCAATGGACCGAGGAGAATTTTCCTACGTGCTAAGATCTGGTCTCTTGTCTCCAGAAGCAACACTCGCGGAAGCCATTTTTTTCAACAACTAGGCTGATTGTTCGGCGTTCGGAAACAAGTGAACCCTCCGTACAGAAGCAGAGGGCATGAATCCTTCTTCATACCCTCTACAATCCCAACTTATCCTTTTAACCTGCTACCAAATTGTGAAAGTGAGACGCGCTCAGCCCTTGCGCTTAGATGGTTGTAAAGGAGTTTTTGATATACAGAGCTGACTTGTTATTAACTAGTAATAGGAATCATCCAGAGGAAGTAAATGAAAAATACTGAGATTTTTTACTCTTACGGTTTCTTTGTAGGGATCCTTCAAATACAGGAGACTAATTCGCTCGCCCAAATTTCTGCTAACTAACTCTAGGGTAATACTTTAAAAAACAAACGTTTGCCTGCCTGGACGATCAATTCCTTTGCCGGTTTTCCGACAACGAGGCCCGTATCCACTTTTTCGCCGTTGATTTTAACGGCTCCTTGTTGAAGGAGGCGTTTAGCCTCCTTGCGACTTGGGAATTTTCCGGAGTTACCTAAAATATCCATAATTCCCATTGAATGACTGTCGTTTGCGATAGTTGACCATGGGATTTCGTCCATTTCGGATGGAAGTTGGCCTTTAGAGAAAACTTGCTCAAATTGCTGTAATTCATGCTCTCCGGCCGATGGGTCATGAATTCTGGCGGTGACTGCTACGGCGAGAGATTTCTTAACCTTCATCGGATGCTCCCGTTTCATCGTTTCGATCTCAGCGTCCGATTTGTAGAAAAGTACCGTCCAGTAGTTCCACATCAGCTCGTCGCTAATAGACATTACCTTTCCAAATACCTCTTTGGGGGAGTCGTTTAAACCGATATAGTTGCCCAGGCTCTTGGACATTTTATTAACGCCATCAAGCCCGACGAGTAAGGGGAGGGTAATGACAACTTGTTCTTCCTGGCCGTCGTCTTTTTGAAGCTGCCTGCCTACCAGTAGATTGAAGAGCTGGTCAGTTCCGCCCAATTCCACATCTGCCTTTAACACAACGGAATCGTAGCCTTGGGATAGCGGATATACGAATTCAACGACTGAAATAGGGGTTTGAGATTTATAACGTTTTGAAAAGTCGTCGCGCTCGAGCATACGAGCGACCGTCATCTTTCTCAGTAGATTGAGGGTTTCTTCAAAGGTGAGCGGAGCCAACCACTCACTATTGTAGTGAATTTCAGTTTTTGCGGGGTCGAGGATTCTGTAAACTTGATCGATGTAGGTTTTCGCATTTTCTGCGACTTCCTCTTTGGTCAATTCCGGACGGGTCGCAGATTTACCAGACGGGTCACCGATTCTCGCGGTAAAATCTCCGATGATGAGAACGGCTGTGTGACCGAGGTCCTGGAACTGCCGGAGCTTTTGGAGAACTACGGTATGGCCGAGTGTTAAATCAGGCTTGGTGGGGTCGGCTCCGAGCTTGATCCGTAACGGGCGATTTTTCTGTAGTTTTTTCTCGAGCTCTTCTTCGCTGAGAATGGTGTCGGTTCCCCGGCGGATTTGTTCAATGACGTTCATCTAAAAATCACAAACTTTCGGTTTCCGCCTTGGGTTTCAATAGAAAAGGGTCGTCCGAACTCCGTGATGAAAAATTGGGATTTGGACTGGAAAGCATTGCCAACCTAATTTTTACCTCCATGCTATTCGTTTCTGTTTAACAAGACACCAAAAATTTAACTACTGATTATATATGGCCTTAGAAGTTGGAACCATAGCACCTGATTTTACATTAAAGACAAAGAACGCGGAAGGTCTGCAAGAGATCACCCTAAGCTCTAATTTTGGATCTGGGAAAACCGTTTTGCTTTTCTTCCCTTTCGCCTTCTCCGGTGTCTGTGAAACAGAGCTCTGCTCTATGCGTGATAGCCTCGCAGATTTCAATGAACTTGGATCTACGGTCTATGCTATCAGTGTAGATAGCCCATTTGCTCAAGAAGCGTTTGCTCAAAAGAATGGATTTAATTTTCCTTTATTGAGCGACCTCAACCGTGATGTGACGAAGGCTTACGACGTTGCCTATGAGGATTTTATCGGTTTCCATGGTGTTTCCAAGCGATCCGCTTTTGTCATCGATTCAGAAGGTGTTATCCAGTTCAGCACCAGTAGTGATGATCCTAAGGTGATACCAGATTTCGACGCGATAAAAGCCGCGCTTGCCTAGTTCCAATTGTCCGGGAACGACCAGGTTTCTTATTCTCCCTATATTATGAGTCATTTAAATAATCCGCTTAATACCCTACGCACATTAAACGAAGCTGGAGGAAAGCATTATTATTCGCTCCCGGCGCTCGAATCCGACGGCGTGGGTCCGGTATCAAAGCTTCCGGTCAGTATTCGCATCGTATTGGAGTCGGTACTCCGTAATTGTGATGGGAAGAACATCAGCGAGGATGAGGTAAGGAATTTGGCCAACTGGAATGCCAAGGCCCCGTCCAAGAGTGAAATCCCGTTCGTAGTTTCCAGGATTGTTTTGCAGGACTTTACAGGAGTGCCACTTCTGGTTGATTTGGCAGCAATGCGGTCAGCTGTGAATCGTTTGGGCAAGGATGCCGCTTGTATTGAACCCCTCGTACCCGTGGATCTTGTAGTGGATCATTCGGTTCAAGTGGATCGCAGCGGAACCGCGGATGCGTTTAAGCAAAACCTCTCTATCGAATTCGACCGCAATCGCGAGCGATATGAATTCCTCAAATGGGGCCAACAAGCATTTGATACGTTTCAGGTAGTCCCGCCCAGTATCGGAATTGTTCACCAGGTGAATTTGGAGTACCTTGCCCGTGTCGTATTTGAGAAAGCTGAAGGGGATGCTAGTATTCTTTATCCTGATACTTTAGTCGGAACCGATTCTCACACTACCATGATTAATGGGCTGGGTGTTGTCGGATGGGGCGTTGGCGGTATCGAAGCGGAAGCAGGTATGCTCGGGCAGCCAGTCTATTTTCAGACGCCCGAGGTGATCGGTGTAAATATGACCGGGGCCCTTCGTGAAGGGGTAACTGCGACTGACTTGGCGCTCCACGTGACCGAATTGCTACGCAATGAAAAAGTGGTTGGAAAATTTGTAGAATTCTACGGTGAAGGTGCAGAGAATCTAACTCTGGCAGACAGAGCAACCGTCGCGAATATGGCGCCTGAGTATGGAGCGACCATGGGGTTCTTTCCGATTGATGAAAAGACATTGGATTATCTGCGTTTGACGGGCCGCGATGAAGGGGCAATTAAACAGATAAAAGACTATTTCGAAGCTCAGGGAATGTTTGGCATCCCCAAGGC
>CALGUT010000039.1 GCA_937920335.1 uncultured Opitutales bacterium | reverse complement strand
TCCAAAGATGCCTCAGGTCCGGTGTCTCCGTTGATAGAGGCCCAATAGGCATTATTCAGTTCGGCTCCGATCTCGTCGCCTACCGGATCAGTCTCAAGAGGATCACCGAAATTCGGATCAGTAGCCAGGCTGCCTACAGACTGGGGGATAAGAGGCAGAATGCCCGGTGAGTCCGCGTACTGGTCGTAAACTAGCACTCTGGCAAGCTTTTCTTCAAGTTCTACTACCGTCTGGAAGTAGACCCATGCCGCCGTAGCGTAAGGTTTTGGACCTTCTCCACCAATAGTCTCCCACCATTCGACAGGGCGGCTGGTGGTATCGTCATAGTCTTTGATGTCGTAGTTGGGCATCAGAACCGCCCCGGATCTAATAGGGGGCCCACAGGCGCTGTTTGTTTCTTGGCCTGAGCATTTGTTCTACGTAACTTAGATTTTGGTTTTAACCGGTCGGGCAGCCCGATCTTCTCCATCTCCTTGAAGATAGACTTTGCGCGGTCGGTATTACCAGCCGCTCTGGCTCTTTCGTAGTCCGAAAGAAGCAATTGCATGCTGATAGCCATTTAAGACCTGCGTTTGAACGTTTTTACCCCGTCAGGTTAGGAAAGGGTAAAGTGGCTCATCCTCTGTTCCAGTAAATACACCCGAGTCTAAATCAACTTTCGGCGGTTCTGCTTCTCCCTTGATCTCAATGATTTGTTGTTTAAGACGATCCGCCTCAATCTGATTGCCGGCCGCGATAGCTTTGAGAAAGTAACGTTCGAGCATGGGAATGCTATCTAAGCCCAAAGTAGTCATTAGGTCGTAGCCTCCACATCGTCATTGACCTGGCCTTCACTATCACCAGAGCTGTCAGGAACCTGAGTTAGGTGAATATGCAGCCTGTCGATATGCCTCACCCATTTATAACCTCCGCGATTCAAACATACACATAACCAATCATGTCCTTGCGGACCGCCGGTCTCTATGAGCATACACCCAATGTTGTCAACCGAAGCTTCAGGAAGTTGCCCAGACGGATAACATGGAAGGCGGGTCATCGCCGAGTTTTGAGGTTGCTTTGCCTCGCTAAATTCGCTAGGATCATATACAGGATCGCCAAAATTAAGACGGTTTGGATCACCGTCTCGGGGCGTAATTGGCACTCTCGCCCCTTTTAAGCCGGGCGGTTGCTTTCCTTTCAGTGGAACACCGGGATAGATCCAGTCCGTTTCGGTTGGCTTTCCGCTTTGTTCAAATCCTTTTCCTTTAAGATATTCCGGATTAGTTTGATCGAGAATAACACGGACTCTCCCTTCATTTTTAGGGTCCGCTACATCTACAATAGTCCCGAAGGTGTTTTGCATCTGGCCACTCATTCCAGCAGCTTGTTGAGCACCGCGAAATGATTTAAGGAGAATGCCAGCCAATTGGTCGATGTTGTTTGTAGTTTTTGCCATGAGTTAGTTAGATCAAGGGCGGGTGTTTGAGGCTCCCTTCAGCCCACGACGGGTTGCGGCTTTCTTAGGTGTAAGTGGTCGAACAAGCTGCGAATGGTGTTTTATCACCGGGGCGACAACTTCTACTTTGGGCTCTTCAACCGTTTCAAAAACTACAATTTCTACGCTTAGCTCCTCTTTTGTGGTCGAGAATCCTTGGGCTTTCTTCTGTTGTTTTGCTACTGGAGCTTCAATCTCTTCGTGTTCCATGTTAGTTATGAAGGATGTAACGGGTGTTAGTATTAACTGGGCTGTTTTCCAGTCTTTCGATGCCAAACGGATCTAGGAATTGATAGTCCTCTGTGAGAATAGGTATATTCTCCTGAGTGGCAAGCTCATCGACGATTCTTTGAACATTGTCAATAGACTTTGAGCGGTGACAGAAGAACGACTTAGGATCAAATACCGGATCGTCCCCCGCCGACATATCGGCTACGAAGTAAGCGTAGCTAACGGCGTAGTTAGAAAATGACGCTTCGTCGGGATCATCCGGAAATTCGACATTCGGAATGAGAGTACGACTGGCATCACTGACTACGGGCTCAGATGCCCCAGTGTATCTAAGAGCGAAGTCTTCGATATCAACCGCGAGGAATCCTGTAAGATCCTTGTCCCGACGATTCCACTTAAGGTAATTTCCTACTCTTGTCCCATCGCCGTTGAGCAAACGAGACTCGTAAGCGTCGTAGTTGATGATTGTGGCTCCGACGTACGGTAATGACGCGCTCGGCGCCTCAAATGCTTCCAGAGCACTCTCGAATCCGTCTTCTTTGATGCCGTCCCCATTTACCACAGTGGAGACTAAATAATCCTCCACGTAAAATACAGCATCATCTCGAATAAGGTCCGGGTCAATACTATAGACTTCATCATAAAGTAGCGGCTTCTGGTCAAGCACAGGAAGCTGAGTCTGTGACGTTGGAAGAGCACGACTGAAATAGCTTTCATTGGCAAGGACCGCCTGGGTTCTGTTCCAAAACTTGCTATTTCGGCTATAATCGACCGGCAACCGTGCGAAATGTCTGTAAGAGCGCGGACTTTCGGGGCCAGAGTTCTCGTCGGCAACTAAAGAATTGACATACACGTTGTCAATTTCGATGTCTGGAACGTTTAGAACGCGATTCTTCCAGAGTCGAAGAGGCGTCAACGAGTTCATCACCGATGGGCACATACGCCATCTCGGGGCGGAGAAGATTAACTGATCAAGTCGCACACGCAGCATCTCCACTGGGCATGGAATCACAAGAGAGTTAGGATCCTGACATGGAACACAGAATGGGTCAAGATCGCGGTCGTAAAACCCGTCGTTCGCATCGGCTGTGGGAGGAGACGGACTCTCAAAATCGCCATTGTCAAGAGTGCAATCCACGACGATTGGTACTGGACCGTCTGTGGAGCATGGAGTACAGTTTGAAGGTACAGTAATTGGAGTAATAAAAGCCGGATCATACCCCAGAAGATCGTCACCTTCGGTGATAAGCTCTAAGCCCGACTCAGTTGCAAGAATCAGTATTTCAACAATGGTTTGAGTTGTATAGAACCCATCATCAATCGCTGGCGGACTGTAAGGCCCACCAATGAAATTGTTTTGGTCGCTCACAACGCAGTCTATCGGGAAGGGAAGATTTCCTCCGGCATAAGACCCGTTGTTATACGCGATGCAGTCTACGCCTGGGAATGGCTGAACCAAATCGTACTCGGTGTTGTCATAGATTACGCAAGTGTCCAGAGACCCTTCATCAATTACGGCCTCGGTATCTTGAGCTTGACCGTATAGATAGGGTCCATTGTCCACAGTACCACACTCAGACCCACACTCAGTGTTGCTCAAGGGCGGAACAAGGGGATTGATGCCTGGCTGGTACAGTTGGCCGTCGACCACATCACAGTTCGGGGGTGTCAGATCTACAAAGTCGCAGTTAGGGGCGACTATCTCGTCAAAGACCCCGTCATCAAACGATAGGAAACCTCCTACAAATGTAAGATTGCCAACGCATGGGATGTCACCTTGAGAGGCGATTTCGATTGAACTTCGCCGCCTGTCATATTCTCCGTCGTCAGTCCCCATCCACGCGGCTTCTGCAGCGACTGGAAAATAGGTGGAGTTGTCAAGCGAAGGGTCGAACACCCACTCAACACACGGGAACCGAGTCTCACCATACGTTGTCTTAGGCTCGTACTCAAAAGATACTGTTTCGAGCTCAAGTCCATCGAAGGCGATCTCATCCCCATCGTATTCTCCACCTGAGGCGATAAGAACAGTCTCGTTATCCGCCCCGGGATCAGACATAAGGATTGGACCGGCTTCACCGGCGACATCAACAATTAAGTCGTCACTCTCAATGATCCTCTCATAGTCCTCGGGTAGGCCATCGCACACTGAGAAAGGATCTCTATCGTAGAGCCCGTCACCTACACTATTGGTGGGAATAACCGGAAAGTCATAATCTCCGCCGTCAAGATAAAATTGTCCAAGTACAGCGGGATACTCGGCGTTGTCTATGAAACAGGTCGGTGGAAACAGAAATTGTACGCCATTACACCCAAGTGCATTGCTTGTCTCTGGGCCTGGATCAGTCGAGATTAGGGATGGATCGGAATCGAAAAATTGGCGAAGAGTGAGTGTGTAGTTTGGCGTGTCACAAATCCCAAACTCGGGATCTGGTGGTAGGTAACAAGCGGAGTTATCATAGCTTGGGTCGTTAATCGCTAAGGCGTCAAAACTTTCGGTAAAAAGCTCCGCGGGCTGCTGGCCAAAGACGCCATCATCACTTACGGTGGAGGACGAAGTTCCCGGGTATTCGCCATTATTCAAACTGTCAACCGGTGGGATCGCGTCCTCAAATGTTCCGTTATCAACGATGCTCGTAGGCTCGTCCGGGCCATCTGTTTCTAGAATAATTCCCGTTGGATCGAGAATGGAGCACGCCCCATCATCTTCGGAAATTTCAAATCCATTCTCTGTAAGTATAGCCTCGTAATTCTCAGTCTGGATCCTTACGATTTTGGTCTCTAAGGAAACGGTTGGCTGATAAAAGTCGTCGCAATCACCGATGTAAAAATTGTAATGGTCTACGGTCCGCGGAGTCGCCGGGCCGGGGACAAGACCGACTAACTCCAACAGTCCTGCGATCGTAATGCTCTCGAGAACATTGTCTAATGAGAGGCCCTCTTCCTCGTTGAATCCGTGTATGTCAAGTGCGTCGAAAACGAAATGAGCGGCAACCGAGCTACCTTTATTTCCCCAAACGCCAACATATTGGTCAAGTACCTGCTGAGAAGTCCAATCTGAAATATCCCGCCAGGACTCCAAAAAGAACAGGAAAGGCGAAGCTAAAGAATCTTTGATCCTTACGCTAATCGCTTGAGACTCAGTGCCCTCGCCCAATAAGCGCACGGATGTTATTTTCTGATCTAAGTCCTGTACGACGTATAGCCACTCCGTAGCCCCAGTATTAGACTCTACATCGACAAGAGCATTGAAAATATACTCCCCGCCTGTGATAAGTCTAGGGGTCTGCTCGTATAGAATCTCGCGAGGCTGGCCGAAAGGAACAACTCTCGTCTGGTCGTTTTCCTCAAAAATATCGAACGTACTGTCAGCGGAGGCTCTGACTTCTGAGCGGTTATACGGCGCGGGCCGCTGTGAGTATTCTTTGTCTTTATTGTATACACCAAACGCTCCGACCTGTACGGCTCTTTTCTCAGAGACGGTCTCTGGAAGTCCTTTCCACTTATAAGACCCATCTGTGGTCGCGATCCTCGACCCCCAGTAGTTCGGACCGCTGAATCCCAATAGTTGGGCATTCCAGTCGACCTGACCGTTGACACGTGATATCGCTAGGTTAAGAGCTGTCCTCTGTGCCTCCGTCATCGGAGTTGGAAGATGGCCTCTTAGCTCATATTGCTCTTTGTCGAAAACAGGACTCGCCATGCTCTACTCAGTACGTCCCATTATTCGCGAGTGCGGGAAGACTCGCTTGAATCTGTGCTTTTTGATAGTCGACGTACGCCTTAGTCGCCCCATCACTGGGCGATAGCGGATAGGCATTCACATCAGATATTAGCCCTGTTATCGGATTTTCTCTCATATCAAGAGTACCCGTTATCTGAACATTAGCCCCGGAAATCACGTCAGTACTTGCCATTGTCTAATGAAGGAATAAGGGCGAAATCAGTGTACGCTTTATTGGCTAATGAACTAGAGAGAGTCGGATCCGAGAGAAGAATAATTCTGTTTGGCCGTACACTCGAGTCTGATTGAGAAAATGGAATCTCCGTTCCAATGATGACAAAACCCTGCGGGTCTGTCGCTACCACATCCCCGATCGGCTCGGTTCCGAGAGCCGCTTCCCCAACTACGGTCCGTCCCGGCTCAAGTTCAACTCCTGAAGGGAATATGATCTGTGGGGTTGTAGTGTCTGACTCTAAAGCGAAGTTTTCCTCTAAAAGCCTCTCATAGAATAACTCACCTCCTTTTGAGGGAGACATATAGAGCGACGAGTAGCCTTCGATGCTCGAGACCAATGATCGTAGCGTTGAGTCCTGAAAGTCGGTAAGCCAACTCGCGACAGGCTCATACTTTACGGAGGTTTGGCTTCGCGTATCACGGATCTCAGAGATCTCGTAATTGTTTACGGTGATGATCGCGAGAGTGATATGCGGACGGTTGATCTCGTCGTACTCACCTTCGAGAAAGATCTCGGCTTCAGACGTAAAACCGGTCGGTCTTTGAACGCGAAAGACCGCTTCTCCGGAATATCTTACCTCGGAGACATCAGCCGTGCCGCCCCAGAAGAAGAATTTGAAGTATCTATATCCCACCTCGCTCGGAGACTGAAGTGACCAGACGCCATTGCGAGAAGAAACAGAATCTTCTAGATTCCATATCACCGCGTCGTCTGAAGCGTACAAGGCGCACTTAGCCGAGGCCAACCCAGACGAAGTTGCTTCAATGGAGAATTCGCGGGCCACCACGGACTCTGTAAAGTCCATGATGACCTGTGATCCGTCTGAGTAGGCGCCGGTCTCAAAAAATTCTGTCGGAGTCCAACTACCGTCGGTTGGTTCTGAAAAAATTGAAAGTACGGGATGATACTTCGCTTCTGCCGAAGCGAAATAGATTGTTTGACTTGCGCCTAACGAGTAGTTCTGAACTTCGTACTTTGAGTATTTGGCCTCGTCCGGAGAGACCTGATTGAGATAGTAGCCTACCTGATATGATCCGTCCTGTATCCCGCCGTCGACAATCGTCTCAAGATTGACAGCAAGTGTGTCAGTCTGAATCTGGCCGTACGCCCACGTGATAGTACCATTATAGACAACGAGAACCCGCGGATCATTCTGTAATGCTCCGACTTCCAATGACCCTGGGCCGAAAGTAACACCGAACTGCGGCTCCACATAGACCAACCCGCGCCCCACCTCACCAAAATACTCTTCCCGATATCCTTGCGAGATTCCAGGCAAACGATCGTAGATAGGACGACCACTTGAACGGCCCCAGACGGTACTGACTGGACTGAGATTAAGAATATCAAGTGCTTCTGAGTTAGCTACGTCAATACGAGCAAATCCGTCTACAAGCGGCTTTGTGACGATCTTTCCAAGTTTAGATTGCGGCAGAACTTGGCTCATAGCGCGATAGTACCGGCGCCGTAGTTAATTGGCCCAAAGGCAAAAGCGCTCTGCGGAAAGTAGGAGAGTTGCGTAGGATCTGAGGAGTACCGAGTACTCTCCCACACGTACGTGTATGAGGCTTCTGTGTTAGACTTAGATGTGACATTCACTGTCGCGGTTCCCAACTTATTGGTTGAGACCTGTGCCCCGAGTCTCGAAAAAATCCGAGCGTTACACTCAGACAACACGACAAACTTTAGCAGGTTGCCGAAAACCTCCTCTACGCGGGGTGTGTTAGGCTGCTCACCAGCCCAGGTTGTTGCGAATTCCGGTGGCGTAAAAGATTTTTCTACGCGATAAAACTTCTGGGACGAGATCGTGATGTCCTGTATGATGTCCTCGTATCTATACGCGGAATCATAGTACTTGACAGTCTCAGGTCTAGTTGACCTAACAAATACGCCGTTGTCAAAATAGACCTCGAGATCTAAAATCGGCGTCACGTGCTGCGTGGCTTCGTACTGTCTTAAGATAGAACCGTTACGGAAAGTCGCTGCATCTTTCGGGGCGAAACGAAATAGTTCTCTATACACAGGAATGCCGCCCGGCTCATCCTGCCACCCGATAGACGACCAGAAGTAGGCCCCGAAGTTCTCTCCGACTGGACCGCGTACTAGCAGTGTTTGACCCACGAGTAGATCTTGGCTAGACACGATAGATCCCTGATCAATAAGAACCTGTGTTAATGCTGAAGACACGAAATTCTGTGGGAGGCTGGCGTATGACACCGCATAGTCATAACGGAAGATGTCTGGAAGCACCTCGACAATTAGACCATCTCGGACCATCTCGTCAGGGTCCTGTGTGTTTGGCGTAAAATCGACTTTAGACTGGAAATAACGAGGTAAAGGCAGATTCGCCTCAAGGAGCCTCTTACAGGCGGGAGTTACCTCGGGGCAAGATTCAGCCAAGAGGAAACAATCCTCTAGTTGCGTAGCATCAAACCCGCCTTCTGGTCTATATCGAACATACTCCCCTAACTGAAATCTAGCCTGATAACGGAAGGATTTGTCATTAAATAATGGCCGCCCCGCGCAGTCGATATAGTCTGTTACTTGAATGATCTGAATAAGTCCGGCGGTCACCAGATCGTCTATGGCTGTTTTATAAGACCGATCGTCAAAGCCAATGAATGTGAAGTCTGTGAGAACTTTAACAAAGATACGAATCGCCCCACGTAGACGGTCCACGTAACATGAATCTTCGGCGATTACGCCTGTCAAAAATTGCTCAGGAGCGGGAGATACAAGAAACTGCCCGACGGTGTACGAATCTCCGGGCAGCAGAAGGTCGAACTCGATCCGTTGCGTCGAGACGTATCCGGCCTGTTGTGCCGTACCAAGATCAGACGAACTCTCTTCAACAACGAAATTTTGCTTAGCGACCCAGACCGGATACCCCGCTCGCTTATTCAGGGGCGCATGCTGCGGCGTTCTTGGCTCATAGACTTCTGTATTCAGATCCTGTGGCTCATAAGCTACGATTTGAGGGTCATACAAACCGCTGGCCGTCACAGCTTCGATACTGGCCCCAACTGACCAGGATGTGAAGACTTTGGCAGTGGTCACTAGTCCCGCTCCGACTAATTCAGCTGGAGTACGATTTCCGTTGTATGAGAAACCCGCGAGAACGACATGAAGTGTGACGTTAATGCCATCTGGCACGGAAATAACATCACCTGTGGAGTAGTCTCCTGGGGCGAGTTCCTTGATCAGGGAGAATGAAAGCTTATCTATGTTCGCGTAGTAAGACTTGCTTGCCGTTATAGGCGTAAAAGCCTCGATCACTGGATAATAGGCCGGAATCGATCCGGTAGCATTAACAAGCACATCACCGATCTCAAATGTATTTCCAGTGCGAAACTCCTGGGGTGCTACAACCGTGAATGATGGGGCTCCCAGCCCGCGAGGAGTGAAGTAAATACGAAGAGCATCGATATCGGGGTCTATAAACTGATTAGTAACACCGAGAGTCAGCGGAAATGATGTTGCTAACGCCCCTTCGATGTCAGAGACATTGGGATCGTAGCTAATCGGAAACACCGCATTTGGTGTGAGAATCCCGAACAGGTTATTGCGAATCGTCTCCGTGAATGTACGCAGATCCTGGGCGTATGGCTTATTGGGATCGTAGAGAACGTCGACAAACACGTCTGCGTCGTCGACTTCCATCGAGTATACCGATCCTTGAAATTCGGTTGGGAGGGAGAAACGAATGAGATTCTGAAGGGAGGATCTTTGCGCCGTTGTTAGTGGACTACCGTCGGGATTGATGACAAAGAATGATACCGCCGGAGCACTCTCCACAAAGTCAGATTCGTAGCGGTAGATATCCTTTTCGGACC
The DNA here is from genome assembly GCA_937920335.1 of uncultured Opitutales bacterium. Classification (GTDB taxonomy): domain Bacteria; phylum Verrucomicrobiota; class Verrucomicrobiia; order Opitutales; family UBA2995; genus UBA2995. The sequence goes on along the minus strand of CALGUT010000039.1, from coordinate 4,971 downwards.
TACGCGGGAGCACGTTGACTCCAGTTCCGGGACCAAGCGCGTCGGAAAAGAAATCCTCCCAGTCCTCAGCAGATACCGGATTACGACGCCGAATCAGTGAAAAGAACCGCTCTTTGACTTCCTGAAGTAGCTCTGGATCCTGTCCACCAACCGCAGCCTCAGGATTTGTGACTCCGATAACGCCCGCGAGTGAGGTCACCGAGTTGACAATAGATCCGGCAGGAACGTTGTAAGCTGAGCCCCTCAGTAAAGAAACAGCACGTACCCGCCCGAACTCCTCGCCGGGCGGTATGCGCAGTCGGGCCGTAGTGACAAACGAGATCGATTGGCCTCCGGTTAAGTTCGGATCTGTGGAGACCTGAAAGCCCGGAAAGACAACAAAATCCTGAGACGCGGGAGTGATCTGTAACTCGATCTCTACAACAGATCCTGCGCCCGTACGTCTTTGTGCTCCTAAGAATGGCCCGATCCACTCGACAAGAACAGACTCTGGGAAGGAATTTGCGAATGCGAGAAGTTCAGCTTGAGCGAATGCCTGACCCTCAAGTAAGGCTAGAACAGGCGATCCGCTTGAAAAATCATTTATTGACGATCCGGAAGCTTCGTAGACTCTCTGTGCCGCTGCCGCTACGAGCTCCGATTCGTTCCGCGGGTCAAGATCGATCGGCGGGAGAGGAGCGTATTGTGGCATCAGAAGAATCCTTCGTCTACTACTGGAAAGTTGTTGATGCGCTCATTTAGCACCTCTTTAGTCACAGCATCTGCCGCGTCTAACTGAGCGTACTTGATAAGAAAACTCTGTTGCGTGCCGCCCTGATTGAATTTGGCGTTCGTATTCCAGAATAACGGAGCTGACAGACCGTTGGTATTCGTCTGATCACCGAACTGGACCAGCCCCATAAAACTTTTACGTCCAGTAACAGGCACTGAGCCGTAACTTTGATCGGTTTCGAGCGTGACATACACCGTGTCCAGGCCGCTATTGCCTCCGCGCTGAATATCATTCTTGTTAACGGGTGCGTAATGCCAGTCGGCATCGGCTCCGTCAAAGCTTATCTCACGCGCTCCATTTAGCCACTGGGACGTAACGATAACGCCCGGCCCATACAATGTTTTTGACATGCACCACAGCACTAGACTTCTCGAACAGTTTTACCCCGCATAAAAAAAAAAGCCTCCCCGAGAGGAGGCTAAATTGCGCTAGTGATAATGGTTAATTATCACCCATAATTCCAGTCATTGACTGTGAAGACCAACTCAATGGTTCCAACGTCACCGGACTCACGGTCCATCTCTGCGACTGTAAGTTGTTGAAGTTGGCAACCGCTTAGGATGTACGGGGTGCTATTGCTAGTCTCGCCGTTACATGTGGTTGGTTGGATAGTAATCGTGATAAACTCACAATTGTATGTCGACCAGATTGACTCGATCGCATGAGCGAGAGCCGGATCGTATGGGGCCGTGACGGTTACATCATCGACAGAACGTGGACCCACAACCTTATAGATGCGGTTTCCGGTTCCATTGGCGTATTGACCGCTTTCGGCTGTATCTGAGATTCCCGAGAAGTTTGTCCAAATCGTCTCCAGTCCGGAGATGGTGACGATAAAAGAAGACTTAGGGATTGGAATGATAACGGGCATCGGAGTTCCTCCTTATATGAGTATTAGGAAGGATCAAGCGAATACGTCGTTGATATAGAAGCCAGAACCAAACAGCCCAGTGGAGCCAAGACCGGTGATATTCACCACTCGCTCAACGGTAATTTCAGCACGAACCACGCGACGCTCGCGAATGTAGTACTCAGGACGAACAGCAGGAGTGCCGGTCAGCTGGTAGGTATAAGCGAAAGCGGGAGTAGCGGCATTAGCACCACCAGCGGGCATCACGGAGTCGGATGCGGACAGGGGGCTATAGAACAGCACCATGGCGTTCTCAGGGAACACGGGCTGCAGTTCGCCAAGATCGTTCAGACGACGTCCTTCAGCCACACGGATTCCGCGCTCGAGACCGAAGTAGCGAGCCAGCACGTCAACGTCGATCGAGTCGGCGGAGGTGAACTGGATGCGCTCCAGGATCGCAGGGTTGGTCAGCAGACTATCGAATACGGCAGTACCGATAACAGCGCCATTAGGGCGAATACCGATCTGGTTTGATACCGCACGCTTCCAGTTCAGAGCGTCAACGATAGGGTTGTTGGTAGCGGTACCCCAAGGGTTGCCACCATCAGTGATACCAAGAGCGGTAGCGGCCGCGGCATAGGCGGTCCAGTTTGCAAAACCGAGACCCAGGCTGCTAGCAGTCGAAGGCTCGTAATTGCCAACGGTAGCTACGGCTTCAGCCACAGTCACTTCGTAGCTATTCATCAGACGGGACATCGCGTTGCGAGTCTCGATAGCACGGAGGTCAACTTGAGCTGGGCCTTCGCCTGCGTTTTCAATCACTTCTTCGGGAAGTTCCCAAGCGATCACTTCCTGTTGCAGAGCGTAAGCGTCGGTGTCGAAGCGGCTCTGAACGGCGGGGATGTTGGTGCCGTACGCGCGGCGATAGTCTTGAATAGCGAATGCTTCCTTACCGAAGCGCAGGATCTTACCGGCGCGGGTGGGGGTGTCAACAACGGGCGCAATGAAGTTTGCGATCGAAGTCTCGGGAAGCATGAAACCCTGAGCCAGGGTTGTAAGGATGGGATCGACACCGCCGTAGGTGTCTCTTAGATTCATCATGGACTTTAATTCTCCTTCTGCAGAAGGTATGAGGAGGTCTTGGGCTTACACCGTGATAGATCACGGAAGCCAAGATTTGGTAATCAGGATCAGAAGCTGACGAGGGCGAACTGTTCGCCGCCAATGTCCAGCACGTCGCGGATGATCGGGGTGGTGCCGTTAACAGTCACGGCGGTAGAGGTCGCGGTGGCCGCATCAGATGCAAGTCCGCCAGCGATCACTTCCAGAGCGGTTCCGATGTCATTAGCCGCGAGAGTGCCGTCGCCCTCAACCAGAAGCAGACCGCTTGTAGCGACGCTCAGCATGCGAGTCTCGTCGGTAGCGAATCCGGTCGGAGGAACGTTGTCATTGAGCGTGAATTGCGATACGCCAACTGAGGCACCGCCATTAGACTGCTCAACAAGCAGAGGGGGGTGGGCGCCCGGTGCTCCTGTTAGTTCAACCACACGGAATTGGTTGACAACAGTGCCTTGAGCGACTTGGAAAGTTTCGGCGAAGCGGATGTATTGCTTGCCGTAAATGGGTGTAGACATTTTGTATCTTTGTTAAGTGAAATTTAATCGCTTCGTATTGAAGCGGCCTTTGTTCTGATTTACCCGTTACGGGTACGGGCAGTTCCTTTACTATCGAAAATCTAAACGGCACCTGCATCTGTCGAGACATCTACAGCGAGTTCCAGGCACGGGTAAGGAGCCTATGGGTTGCCAGCCCGCGGCGTCATAGTCAAGACAATCACGGCAGCATCGTTTATCGCGTTTTGCTACCCGCCTCATCTCGCTAGCGCCTAATTCTTGACTGCGGGTCATTTCACCCGCGTTGTACCAACGATAGGCCGGAGTCACAAGATAGCGATCTAGTCTTGCTCTAACACCGGACCAAGTGGCTGGGATTGATTTCCCCGGTTCGGCATTCATGTCATCTTCAGAAATCAATCCAAGGATGTCTTCCTCAATCTCGCTTGCTGTGGCGAAATCTACCTTACCGTATTCAATTTTACCCTGGTCGAGCGCTTTTCTGATATCTTCGAAAAATTTCCAAAGATACTGCATTTGGCCCATCGCCTCGGCGTAGGCAGCATCAGATAACTTTGACTGTTTACCGCGGCCGAGACGCACAGCGGTGAGTGCGGATATGAGAACATCTTCCGCCGTTGTTCTTTGGAACTCGGCGAAAGTTATCTTTCCTGCGGCAAGTTTGCGAGAGAGCTGATTCGCCCTCCCGCTCATCTCGTCCTCTAGTTTCTCGAGAGAGGCCATTGAATCGGCCAGGTCCTCGGCGCGTTCGATATAGTCGCGTTTGCGCTTAGCTGCCTGACCGATCCAGGTCAGAAGTTCCATCGCGTCAGGTTGAGAAGAGAACTTGCTTTAGAGCCTCGGTGTAATCCACGCCCTCCTCCTTGGAGATTTTGAGTGCTCGCTGGTGGGGATCAAGATCCTCCTCACGGACGGCTACATCACCACCCGCCACTTCAGAGTAGCAAACCTGAGCGGGTAGACTCTCCAAAATAGCCATTAGTGGCGAAGCAGCGGTTTCGCCTTCAGCAAACTCAAGCGTGCCGTACTCAAGACCTTCCAGATAATCCACAAGGCTCTCCTGAGATACGACGGCCTCGGTAAGTTTTCCGGCATCGTACAGACCCTCGGTGAATTGCTCAAGGCGCATCCGATTTGTCTGACGCTCAGCGTACTCAGCCTGTTCGCGAAGGCGACTATTCGCCGCTTCGAGTTCTTCGAGGCGTGCCATCATAGCCGCGAGAGGATCGGACTCGGAGTGATTGATCTCCATGACCCGAACCTTACCGCCCTTGATCTGCTTACCGCCGCCCTTCTGTGAACCAAGCGTCATATACTTGTCAGGATAGCCAGCAATCTCCTTACCTTTGCCGGTTTTGGTACGGTCGGTGTCTTGAGCTGATGACTTTCCGGTTGTTGCATCCTCGTAGTTCTTCTCCATCTCCCCGCCATCACTTCCCTTAGCGAAGCGATCCTCCTCCTTGCCAGTCCCCTTCATACCGCGGTCAGTCTCGCCTTCGACCCCGGCTTTACCGAGTTCGCCACGACCTGACTGGTCATTGTAAGGATCTTGTGTCTTACGGCCCTTTAATCCGTCCTTGCCGCGCTTAGGTTCTGTCGTCTTATTAACATACTTGTTGTTGTCAGTCTCGACATGCTGCTCGTCATCATCTTCGAGTTCGTCCTCATCAACCTCTTCATAACCGAGATTGATTCCCTTGGATGTGGATCGGGAG
>CALGUT010000038.1 GCA_937920335.1 uncultured Opitutales bacterium | reverse complement strand
ATGGGAAGTATCAGTCCAACACTATGATCCAACACGATCCGCAAGGGAGCCCACTATTTATGCACAAAAATTCCCGAAAGTGGCACCTAACTCGAAAAGAGTCGCGGTCATGGGAATGGTGTATCTTTGCCAAAGATCCAAGTGGTGAAGCTATTACTTACACCATTTCAGGCGACTCAACGGGTCATACTCACCAACTTCTCCCCAAAGAAGAAACCGTGGGAGTAGATGCAAAAAAAGTGATATCGAACCTGGAGGATGACTGTTTAAACTGGATCTCCAAAATCAGAAAGGAGGGATGGTATCGACATGCGGTATTTAGCTTTTACCTTAGAGATTACCTGAAACGCATTTTCCGAAGGCCTTAAAGTAACGTGAACAACGACGAACCACATCCCGATTTCTTTCGCAAACTCATTCACGACCTCAACCAGATCGTATTCCTGATTCGCGGTAATTGCGAACTCGCCCAACTGCCCAATCTGGAGCCTGACAAACTCAAAGAGCACTTGGACTCCATCAAGGAATGCATGACCGACTTCGAACGCGTCACCAAAGCCTTGAAAGAGAAGCAACTCGAACTAGCTCCGGAAGAATAAGTTCTATTGTTCGAGCAGCGGGGACCTTTCCCGATATGGTGGGAAGCATAAGTTATCCGCTCCGCTCCATTCGTAGTATGGTGCCCCCGCCCAGAATCGAACTGGGACCAATAGTTTACTTTCAAATATTTAACCACTGTTTTGATTCTTTTCGATCAGCCAAAAATTTTGGCATGAAAACTGCTATACAGCCTTTATCCGTTTGAGAGTAATTTAAATCCTTACCGGGGTGGCTCGAACATCTTAAGTTAGTTATTCTGATACGCTGATAATGATCAGCTTATTTGTAATCTTGTTTAAACAAAATAGAATATGAAAGTCTTGAAATTATTCACCTTAATTGTAGCAGTCTCGATTTCTGCGGTTGCAGCAGATTTAAAATTAGAGCCAACGTCGGTATTTGATGCGAGCTTCACTGTTGACTCCGTACACACGAAAGACGGGAAAGTGTATGAGTTGTCTGCGTCGGGCGATGCGGGACCCTACGGAAGGGTTTACTTGTCGTACGTTTTCACAAACAAGCAAAACGTGCCAGGTTACGGCGAGTTTACTGGTCACGCTTGGTCGCAGGTTGAGGAGGATGTTGTAACCGCTACTCTCCAGGGCGTGACCAAGCAAGAGGGTAAATATTTCAAGTTGTATACGTTAGATCTTGTCAGTAACGGAAAGTTGAACTTCGCCATAGGGACAGTGGATTTAGTCGAGAAAACGATGAACTTTCGCGTAGGGGAAATCGATTAGGGTCGCTATAGGATAATCACGAAGTTGATCACCGAAAGGAGAAGGTCTAGTGACAAAACCAGATAGGTTCTGAAAGATCTGAAGGAAAAGGGATAAATATGAAGAATGAGGAAGCAGAGCTATATTCTATTTTTAGCAAAATGAAAAAAATGAGGTTCATGGGCATGCTACTGGGTACCTCAATTCTACTTTCCGTCTGCACAGCAAAGTCAGACGTCCATCAAAAAAAGGAAGAAAGCAACGCAGTCGAGGTTAAGGCCGTCGCAGCGACCCCGGAAAGCCTTAACTGCCAAGTTGAACTTCATGACTCTGATCTGAAAATGTTTCGCGATGGTTCAGTCCAACTTGAAGTGCTTGCGGATGGCTTTGAGATCGCTGAGGGACCGCTCTGGATTCCTTCAATGAAGATACTTCTCTTCTCGGACGTGAAGGGAAATAAGATTCATCAGTGGTCCGAGGCAAAAGGATCCAACGTATTTCTCTCTCCTGGCGGACATACCGGAAGAGTCCCGTTTTTTGAGGGTGGGGTCTTGGGCTCCAATGGTCTTGCTCTAGATGCCGCAGGTAACCTCGTAATCTGCCAGCATGGAGACCGGAGGCTCGCCAAGCTGGCCTTTGACAACATCAATCAGGAAGGCCTCTCAACGTTAACTGCAGTCTTTGAGGGCAAGCGATTAAACAGCCCTAATGACCTGACCATAGCAGCCAACGGAGATATCTACTTTACCGACCCACCCTATGGGCATTGTGATCTCGAGAACAGCGTCATCGGAGAGGAGATGGCATTTGTCGATGATAAAAGAGAGATTCCCTTCAGCGGAATCTATCGTTACGAAGCTGCCACGGGGGACATTTATCTACTCAGCGACGAAATGGAATTACCAAACGGAATAGCGCTTTCTCCAGACCAAAAGTGGATCTACGTTGGCAGCTCGGATATGAAGGACCGAAAGATGTGGCGGTTCTCAACGGAAGATGGTTCTGGCGGGGTCTTTTTTGAAGGCCCTTTTGGAGAGGCCGACACCGGTTGGTTTGATGGAATGAAGATGCACTCTAGCGGGAACCTCTTTGCAACAGGACCGGGTGGACTACTTGTGATTTCTCCAGAAGGTGAAAAGCTTGCCACGATCAGGCTTCCGGATCCGGTCACCAACTGCTGTTTTGACGAAAATGAGGAGTATCTTTACATAACATCGTTTGCGTATGTCGCCCGAATTAGACTGAACGGATAACAGCCTTATTTTAAAGAAAATTAAGTGACGCTACCAATCAACTCTTCCCACCATATTTAGCTAACCTACTCCGTTAAAGATATTCTTCTTTTGTTTCCTAAATTTACTACGACCAATTCCTATGGGTGCACACTGCATTCAACAGAGAAAAATTAGAACAAATCCAAATAAAACACAGACCTCAAGATCATGTCAGACAACCAACCATTTAGAGACGAAACTGGTCAGGTAACCGGTATTAGAGTGTTGCCCGCTACCGCCGAGGGAGCCAATTACGAAATAGCACTCTCCACTGAAGGAACCATAGAGACAACGAAATATTCCGCCCTTTGGTCGTACGCCCAAGTACAACGCAACGACGGCAGTATTTATGGATCGGGTGACGGTGTTTTAACCACAGAGTGCGGGGAAGTCTTCCACCTCAAAGGTAGCGGGTCTGCTCCCGGCAAAGAAGCAGACGGGAGCGTTATTTTTAAGGTTATCAATCATCATCACACAGCTTCCGCCAAATTTGAGCATCTCAACGGAGTTGCTGCGGCTGGAGTCTATAAAGTTTCACCCGATGGGCAGACAACAGCCCAGTTCGATTTGATCTAACGAAGCACAAAGATGAGATCCTTCAAATTTGAATCACTTAGTCATAAACCAATGAAATACTTACCGTTAACCAGAAAATGGGTCGCCTTGATTATAGTGGGTTGCCTTTCCACTTTTACCTTAGAAGCAGATAGCCTTTACCTTTTATTCGACAAAATGAGAGTCAAGGATGGTAAGATCGGTGAGTATTTGGAGGTTGAGGAAGTTTGGTCAAACTACCACAAAACGTTAATCAGCGAGGGGCAAATCGAGAGCTGGAGCCTTTGGCGCTCCAATCAGCAGTCCTACGACTATGCGACTCTTAAGGTTTTGAAGACTCGGGCGGGGGATACTTTAGATCTAGATACAATTCTCCAAGAGCTGTATCCACAAAAAACAATACAAAGTTTTCAGAGCAAGCATGATGTTGATGCTAACGCTGTACGGGAAATAATCGAAACGTCATTATGGAAATTCGAGGCGGCCACCAAGGGAGGCAAGGGTTGGGAGAAATTGCTTTCTGTATCTGATTCGGTACGGATAAAGTGGGATGCGATGACACCTCGAGAAGATTCAGAGAACGAGTATCTTAAGATCGAATCTGGTATCTTCAAAGATGCCCATCAATTACTAGTCAACGAGAAGAAGTCGTTATCCAACTGGTCGCTAGTGAAGCTGACGGATGCAAGCGGGCCAGAGAAGAACGCCCCCTATGCAACCGTTCACCTGGTAGATAAGAACAAAGCCCCTCCATCGACTCCTCTAATGGAAGCAGCTAAAAAGTCGGGCTACCGAGATGAAATGAAGATGGGGGAGCTAAGGGATATGACCACGAACCACTTCGACTTAGTCATGGGAGTTAGCAAGGCTGGTTTCTCTCCATCTCCTTTGATGGATCAAATCAATGAGGAGGAAGTGGTGAAGGCGACTGTTCTCCGCCAAACAAACGCGGGCCATGACAAGGATTTGGATACTGTTTTGGGCAGTTGGGTATCAGGCCCGAATCCGAATGCCCTTCGTAACATGAGAGGGAAAAACGGAAATTATTCGGAAACTAAAGGAGTTTGGTTTATTGCAAATCGCTACAGGGACTGGGCCAAAAATTGGGGTGAAGATACGGGCCAGTACGTAAAGATGGAGAATGAGGTTCTCCACGTCGGGCAAAGTGTTTCTTCCATCATATACGATCAGCTCGTGTTTAATGGCCAAGACGAGCTACTGGGCAAAAGCAAAGAGCTAAGGACGTTAGTGAAAGAAGACGGTCAATGGAAAATAGCTTTCATGACTGTGCTCGGTGGGATGGACGACGAAAATTAAACCTTTTCAATGATAGAGATTAAAATAATCGCTGAGTTCCGGGTCAACGCGGACCAAACAGAAGCATTCAAAACGCTACTAGGTTCCGCCCTTGTAGACACACGCTCATTCGAGGGCTGCAGGAGCGTAGACATTTATGAAGACAGTGAAGAACCTGTATTCTACGCCCTCTCCGACTGGGATTCACATTCCGACTATGACAAGTACCTTGCATGGAGAACTGAACAAGGAATCGGTGATTTGCTTGATCCACTTTTGGATGGCGGCTTTCCAGATGGGTTCACGGTCCGTAAGGTTGTGAAGACAAGCTTGTAAAGGAACCTAACCTAGCTGCTTCATCCTCTCTCTAGCCTTAGCTAGTGTCTTCTCATAGTCTTCTTTGGTCACTATATTCCTAGTGTCCCCAGTTTCAATTTTCGTATCCTTAATACGGTGAGCTTTTTGCCAGCTCTTTTCCTTGGCTGTTGATAAGTAGTACAAATCGCGGAAGGTGGCCTCCAGTTGAAGTAAGGTTCCGGCTTGTTAGCTCGTCATCCGCATTACCCAACGAAAAACCAACAATTGTTTCCAGTTCGACGGTGGCATATGACGCAATGGGAAGACCTCAAGACTCCCAGACCTCATCAACAGTAAATACTTCCGTTAATGTTTATGAAGAACTTAAGAAACTCGGACAGCTAAGAGATGGACAGCAAACGACGTCAGGACAGCAAACGACGTCAGGACAGCAAACGACGTCAG
>CALGUT010000037.1 GCA_937920335.1 uncultured Opitutales bacterium | reverse complement strand
CGTTTGTAGATGTGGCGCTTCGCTTGGTAGTGGTCATGTCGCCTCCGGCTCGGTACGTTCGGTACAATGGTTTCGATGTCAGGCCTACTCTTCGCGCTGATGGGTGATCCGATTTTGCTGAGTTGGGATGGTTTCTGCGGCAGAACCTATCTTCCAGCAGTCAATCTGCGGGGTGTATTGTGGTCGGTGCAGCTATCACGATCCGAGACTGATACCGTTTAGCAAATGCTTTTGTCTGAAATGGTATTGCGGGGACGCAATAGCGCTGCGGTCTACGCGAGCCTTCCGAATGCCGCGACTTCTTCCGCAGTTCCTATACCGAAGATCGTTTTCTCATCTGCGGATTCCAATTGGACAGTCACTGACTCTGCATCGGGAGATATCTCTCTGGCGAATTGAATTTCTACGGTGCGTGGTCGTGTATCCAAGTTTTGATGATGCAGGGCCGTTTGAATCATATCCATGTAGGCGGCGTTGTTGACGTGGTGGTTGCCGTCGATATCCGTGTATCGGAGTGATATCGATGTGGCTAGCGAGTTTGATTTGGGTTTTGGTAAACGCAATCGATCGAGGGACTCGAAATAGATGTCGTCCGGGCGGACCGGAAATGCCTGTTCGATCTCAAAGGGAATCTTAGAAAACGCCTTCTTCTCTATATTGATATAAAGCCAGAGGGTTGATATGCGGCCGATGGTTTCCCCGCCGACTACAATTCGAAACTCTCGAAAGCCCTTGAACTGAGTGAGTCGGGGGGCCCAGGTTTGGATGGTAACGGTTTCATCCAACCTTGGATAACGGTCGAGTTGCATGGCCACGCGATTGAGAATCCACGATTCGCCTTTGTCCTCCATGATACTGGTGCCGATTTCCCATTGGTTGGCATGGTGAATCGCCGCCTCTTGAAACAATTGGAAGAGTGAGCTCAGACGAATGCTATGGTGTTGGTCGACCTGAAAGTATCCGATTCTCTGAGTCAGTTCGTAAAGCGAGTCCATAGACGGATCATTTTTCCAATAGTGGCTCCAGGTGTTCCCAGACGATCTCCTTGATAAGGGCATGGCCCTTCTGATTGGGATGGATACCGTCTGGAAGATTGAGTTCCTTCATCCCACCGACCCCTTCGAGAATGAAGGGAATCAAATGAACACCCGTTTCTTCAGCGATTTCCGGGAAGATGCCCTTAAAGGCATTGGCGTAGTCAGGGCCCATATTGGGCGGCACCTGCATCCCACCCAAGAGCGTTTTTGCGTCGGGGTATGTTTCTTCCAAGCGATTAATGATGGCGACGAGATTGGCCTTGGTTGCGTCAACGGATTGGCCGCGGAGGCCGTCATTGGCCCCTAGCTCCAACACTAAGATATCAATGGGCCGTTTGAGGAGCCAATTGATGCGGCTTAATCCTCCGGCGGAAGTCTCACCGCTGACGCCTGCGTTCATAACGGTGTATTCGTAGCCTCCCTCGTCGAGTTGCTCTTGAATCAATGCGGGAAAGGCTCGGTCATCTCCGACTCCATAGCCGGCTGTAATGCTATCACCCATGAAGAGTATGGTCTTTTCCGCCGACAATGTAAGACCGCCCCATACCAATAACGTAAGGAGGAGGTTGCATTTAACACTTAAGTGGGAACGTTTCACAACTGTTTCGTGACAGACAGCAGTTACTAAGGTTCACTTTTATAAGTCTTTCCAGATTATTTGGCGCTAATGCCAACCGCCGTTTTATGCAGATTCTCCAAGTTCAAAACGTATTCAAAACTTTCACCACTGAGAGCCATGAGGTTCCGGTGCTTCACGATGTCTCCTTTTCAATCGAAAAGGGAAGTCGGTGTTCCATCCTGGGACCCTCTGGTAGTGGTAAAACGACCCTGCTCGGCCTCTGCGCGGGACTGGATCGACCCACCCGTGGGAGTATTCTGTTGAACGACCATAAGTTGCATGAGTCGACCGAGGATGAGCTGGCGGAAATCCGAAATCAGGAGGTGGGGTTCGTATTCCAAAATTTCCAGCTCATTCCGTCTCTTTCCGCGTTGGAGAATGTTCTGGTGCCGCTAGAGCTGCGCGGAGTGACCGTGAATCAGAAGGACGCAGAAGAATTGTTGGGTCGCGTAGGATTGGGAGATCGGCTCGACCATTTTCCGGTGCAGCTATCGGGTGGCGAACAGCAGCGAGTGGCTTTGGCCCGTGCGTTTATCAATAAGCCATCGATTCTATTCGCGGATGAACCGACGGGAAACCTCGACGGTGAGACCAGTGGAATGGTTGAGAAACTGCTTTTCGATTTGAATCGGGAATCCGGAACGACGCTGGTGTTGGTGACTCACAATCTCGAGCTGGCTCGCAAGACCGATCGCATTTATAAGATTCATCTGGGTTCAGTGGAGAGCTCGGAAACGGTATGAGTAAGGTTGTTTCAGGCCCATCCTGGAAATGGGTATTGCTAATGAGCTGGCGGGACAGTCGCCGCAACCGGCTCAAGTTGGTGCTGTTTGTCCTTTCAATTGTATTTGGATTGGCGGCTCTGGTCGCCATCCGCGGTTTCCGGACGAACGTTCAGGACGCGATTCAGTCGCAGTCGAAAGAGCTGTTGGGAGCGGACGTTGAATTTCGTGGGAGCGCTGAGTTTCCGGAGGATATAGAGACCTACATTGCCGAGCTGGGTGGTCAGAGAGTCGATGAAATCCGCATGTCGACGATGGCGCTCTTTGAATCCAACGGCGGAAGCCGTCTGGTTCAGCTGCGTGCGTTTGAAGAAGCCTTTCCATTCTACGGGAAGCCCGAAACTCGACCTGAGGGAATCATGGATCGTTTCCATGAAGGGCTTTATGTCATGATGGAAGAGAGCCTGATGTTTCAGTTTTCGGTGTCTCCCGGGGATCGGGTGAAACTGGGCGAAGTTTATTTCGAGGTGCTGGGGATCGTGGATCGAATACCGGGGGAATCGAATCTCACGGGCTGGATCGCGCCTCGGGTTTATATTTCTAAAACGAATCTCGATGAGACCGGATTGTTGGGATTCGGCAGCCGCGTATTTTACCGGGCTTATGTTCAGCTTGAAGATGTCTCCACGATCGACGCAGACGTAGAGCGAGATCGACAGTTGTTTCGGGAAAATCGGGTGTCTGTGGATACGGTTAAGGAAGAGCAGGATGACTTGGGGAAATCGTTTCAGGGGGTTGCTGACCTTATGAACTTAATCGGATTCATGGCCCTTATCCTAGGTGGGGTAGGAGTGACCAGTGCGGTACATGTTTACCTGAGCGGTAAGATGGATACGATTGCGATTCTACGGTGCTTGGGAACGAAATCCTCGGTGGGTGTATCCATTTTTCTCGTCCAGATATCGGGAATCGGATTGGTGGCTGCCTTGGTGGGTTCGCTCGTCGGGACGGGAATTCAGTATTTCGTCCCGCTGTTTATTAAGGACTTTTTGCCATTCGAGTTGGAACCGCGCTTTGCGTGGATGGACCTGGGAGTAGGGCTGTTGTTCGGTTGGTTGGTCTGTTTCCTGTTTACGTTATTGCCGTTGCTGCCACTCCGCAAGATATCGCCTTTACGGGTACTACGAACAGGTGTCGAAAAACCCGCTAGCTTTAGGAAAGACCCTTGGGTGTATGCCGTCGTGGTGGCGCTTGGTCTGACCATGTTTCTATTCGGTTTCGCCCAGACGGATAGCTTGAAAGTGAATCTGGCTTTCTCAGGAGGGCTCCTCGTGGTGCTGGCACTGCTTGCGCTGATCGCGTGGCTGTTTTTGAAGCTCATTAAAAAGGTGGTTCCTAAACGACTGCCCTTTGCTTGGCGCTATGGCATCGCCAACTTGTATCGACCGAATAACCGGACGCTACTCATGCTGGTAGCTCTTGGGCTCGGGTTTATTATCGTGCTGTCATTGTTTCTGACTAAGGAGGCGATTCTAAATCAACTGATCGTCGATCGCGGCGAGGATTCCTCGAACATGATCCTTTTTGATATACAGCCGGAGCAGCTGGATACGGTTAAAGAAGTGGTAGAAGGGAACGGGCTACCGCTCATTGAGACTGCGTCTTTGGTGAACATGCGCATATCCGAAGTGAACGGAGTGCCGACGAGAACGATTCTGAGACAGGGTCGGGATCGTGGAAGGAATGAGGAAACCGACGGTCCCCCCAGTTGGACTTTGAGGCGAGAGTACCGATCCACATTTCGGGATCATGTCACCGATTCAGAGATATTGGTGGAGGGTGAATTTGTCGGAGAGTCTTCTATCGACGCAGAATTCGTCCCCGTCTCTATAGAGAAAGGCCTGGCCGAAGATATGAAGTTGGGAATCGGCGATCGCATGGTATTCGATATCCAAGGTCTATTGCTCGACGTCGAGATCAGCAGCATCCGGGAAGTTGATTGGAATCAAGTACGTGCGAATTTCTTCTTTGTATTTCCAACGGGCGTTCTGGAAGAGGCCCCCACCATGTATATCTTGGCGACGCGAACGCCTGACGCTCAGATGACAGCGAAGGTGCAGTCTGAGTTGATCAATCTCTATCCGAACGTCTCGGCGATCGATCTCCGCCTGATCCTTTCAACGGTAGATGACATTTTAACCAAGATCAGTTGGGTGGTACAGTTCATGGCCTTGTTCACGATTTTTGCCGGCCTGTTGGTTATGGCCGGAACCATCATTACGAGTCGTTACCAGCGTATTCGGGAGAGTGTTCTGTTGCGCACGCTCGGAGCTGATTCGAAAGTTATTAAGCGGATACTGTTTATCGAATTCGCGTCGGTCGGGTTATTGGCGTCACTGGTTGGAGGCTTCGTCTCGGTCGTGGCTACCTGGGCATTGATGACATTCTTATTCAAGCTGCCGCTTGATGTGGCGTGGGATATGGTCGCTTATGGCATGTTAGCGATGATGGCACTGACGACCATAACTGGAATGTTGAATAGCCGTGGGATTACGAACCAGTCGCCGCTTGAGATCTTGAGGCAAGAGTAGGGAGAGAGGCGTAGATCGTTAATAATCAAGGATCACACGGCCGTGGCTACATCATCCGCTTATTCTTCCAGGCTGACCCGGACTTTGAAGGAATCAGTTTCTCCGGGCTCGACCCAATGCAGGCCTTTCTTGTGTTCGGGGCTGTTGGGAGGGCCCATCCAGGGCTCGACGCAGTAAAAGGGGCTGTCGTTGTCTTTAGTCCATGTGACAACGGAGGCTCCGGGTAGGGGTCGGACGGAATCTGAGATGACAACGGTGATATCTTCCTCCCCATTTTTAAGCCCAAACTTCACTTTGCTTTCTTTGAGTCTGGTATGAATTCGATCCACCAAGGTGGGATCATCCATGGATACTTCACCGCCTTTAAAGTCGGTTGGCACGAGCGTACCGTCAGCAGCGTGGTAAACCGCTTTACACCCGGGTAACTGGATTCGGTAGTGTTCCCGTCGATATCCGTTGTGCCAGGGCAGGGTAAAGTAAAAGTGATGACCGGCGCTCCAGGGCATTTTTTCGCTACCCAGGTTGCTGAGGATGAACTCAACTTCCAAGGACAACACTTCGAACCGGTAGATCACCAAAAATTCGTAATCGAAGGGGTAGGCTTCAGCATTTTCCTGTGAGGGAATCAGCTTCATAGTGATCGACCGATCGTCTTGAGCCATCACTTCGAATTGACCTTCTCTGGCAAACCCGTGCATAGGCATGGAGCGAATTTCGCCATCGGGAGCTTTCCAATAGTGGATTTTCCCTTTGTGGAAGGTCCTTGCTGAAAAGGGAAACAAGATAGGATTGCCACCACGCGCATGCGCCGGGTTCGAAAGGTCGGCCTTTTCTGGCCAGTGGACGATGGGTCGAGATTGGTTCCCTGCCATTTCGAGATCCCAGTTCATAAGCCTTGCGCCTCTTTCTGGCAGCATGCGAAAGGTGGAAGGTCCGAGCTTCCATTTGAATATTTCCTGCCCGTGAGCGGTTTCTTTGCTAAACATGATTCAAACATGAGTGCTGAAAACCCGACTGCCAATACTTTCAATATATCGACTGAGGATTCTTGCTTTTCCAACTATGCTGCCCATGATTGTTTTCAGGCTATGAGCCGACTGTTTCTACTATACATTTTTTGCTTCCTCGCTGCGTTTTCCCCGACGTCTGGCTTCGCTGACGACGTGGATGAAGAAGAGGATACCAATGAGAAAGAAGAGCTTAAGGAATTTGTTGGAATCGACATGTCTGAACTGTCGATTGAGGAGTTGATTCCGGCCTTGCAGGACATTGACCTTCCAGAGGAGGGACCTCTGAAAGTGGGTGTGATTCCTATGAAAACGGCTATCGGTCAGCCAAGCCTCTATCTGCTTCGTAGATCGATGAAAGAAGCAATCGAAGCCGGAGTAGCTGTTGTGGTGTTGGATATGGATACGCCAGGTGGCCGACTCGATTCGACCTTGGAGATGATGGAGATTCTCAATGAATTTTCTGGGGTTACCGTGACCTACATTAACGACGAAGCGATTTCGGCTGGCGCAATAATTTCTTCAGTCACCGACCATATCTATTTTTCGAAGCTTGGTATCATGGGCGCTGCCGCGGCAGTTGCAGGCTCTGGTCAAGAAATCCCCGAAACGATGCAGGCCAAGATTAAGAGTTATCTGGATGCCAGAATCGAATCCTACGGTCAGGACAAACAACTGCGAAATAAAGTCATCAAAGCGATGATGGACACCGAGTATGAGTTTGTACATGAAGGCGTATTGATCAGTCCAAAAGGGGAGCTTTTGTCTTTGACGGCCTCCAAGGCTGTAGCTCCGTTTGGGGATCCGCCGGAACCCCTCATTGCGGCAGGTATTGCTGAATCAGTTGAAGATATTTTAAAGTATGGATTCGGTACGGAAGATGTAGAAATCATCGAATACGTGGCATCTTGGTCAGAAGAATTTGCTGCTGTAGTTGAATTTCTGACACCGTTTCTGTTTGGCATCGGTATCGTGATGCTGGTGGTCGAAATGAAAACGCCGAGCTTCGGGATATTGGGAATCACAGGGTTGGCGCTCATCGTTTCTGCGATTTTTGGGCATAATGTGGCTGGACTGGCGGGCTTTGAAGCGATCCTCCTACTCGTTGTAGGAATTATTCTTTTGGCGGTGGAGATGTTCGTGCTTCCTGGAACGTTCATATTCGGATTGGCAGGTGTCGTTTGTATATTGGGTGCCATGGTATGGTCATTTGCCGACGTATGGCCGGTTGCTCCGGAGCCTGGACAAGCGCCTGTAGATTGGAAACTGAATACCGATTCCATTGAGGACGGTATCGTCAATCTGGCGCTCAGCTTAGTAGTAGCAGCGGGTGGCCTCTGGGCAGTGTGGCGTTTCTTACCGAAGTCTTGGATGATGAGCAGGATTGTTGTTGAAAGCACCGTTGCTGACCCTAGCGCTGTGGTTTCTGGAGGAGGGCGTTATGTAGAAGCCGGTGATTCTCTTCCTGATATTGGAAGCGAAGGGTATGTATTGACCGATCTCAAGCCGACAGGATTGGTTGAAGTTGGAGGCGAGCGTTTCGAAGCGACGACATCTGTGGGGGAGCTAAGAAAGGGTGACAAGGTCCTAGTGATCGGTTATAAGAGCTATTCTTTACTCGTAGATAAAAAAACCTGAGATGACATCGATTGTAATCACCTGTATTATTTTGGCGTTTGTGCTGTTCTTTTTGGAGATATTTGCTCCCGGAGGTATCTTGGCGGTGCTGGGTGGTATCGCGTTAATTGCCGCGTCTGTGTTGGCTTACGAGGACTTGGGGATTCTGGGATCAACTGGAATTCTCTTGGGCGGATCTGCTCTGGGCTTTGGCATGTTCTTTCTTGAAGTAAAGCTGTTAGCCAAGTCACCATTTGGAAAAGAGTTTTTGCATAGCGATCGACAAATGGCGAAAACGCCTTCTGTTGGGAGACCGGATTTGGTTGGAAAGACTGGCGTATCGCTTACTCAGATGACACCCTCTGGAAAAGTAAAAATAGATAATGAAGTTTTTGAAGCCGCTTCCTTGAGTGGCTTAATCGAAAAAGACGCCACCATAGAGGTGGTTCGTTCCGAACACTTAAAATTAGTCGTTAAAGAATTATGATACCTACACTTGGAGTTACCCTTACCACTATTCTATCAGTCGCAGTCATATTGGTACTGCTGTTTGTTGTGCTCATGGTCTTTTCGTTCCTCAGCGTTTGGTTGAAGGCGAAGTCTTCTGGAGCACCTGTTGGATTGTTGAACTTAATCGTCATGCGCTACCTTCGGAAGCTTCCCTACAACTTGATCGTTGATGCGCGTATCACCGCTGTTAAAGCGGGTATCGATTTGCCCATTGATAATCTCGAGACCCATTATATGGCCGGTGGAGATATCATGCAAACAACGTTGGCGTTGATCAATGCTCAAAAAGCGGGGCTGCATCTTGATTGGAATCAGGCAACCGTCATTGATTTGGCGACCAAAGGAACGGAGAAGTCGGTTTTGGCCGCTGTTCGAACTTCTATTAATCCGATTGTGATTGATTGCCCGGCCACTAGTACCGGGAAGGTCACCATCGATGGAGTTGCAAAAGACGGTATTCAAGTTAAAGCCCGTGCCCGTGTAACAGTGCGCAGTAACTTGGAACGCTACGTAGGAAGCGCTCAGGAAGAAACGATTATCGCTCGTGTGGGTGAGGGAATCGTAACCACCATTGGTTCGGCAGAATCTTATAAATTTGTATTGGAGAATCCGGATTCGATCTCCAAAAATGTTTTGAACCGTGGGCTTGATGTGGGAACGGCATTTGAGATCATTTCCATCGACATCGCTGATATCGATATCGGAGACAATATAGGTGCTCACCTGCAAGAAGCTCAGGCTGAAGCGAACAAGAAGATCGCGCAGGCCCAAGCTGAAATCCGAAGGGCGGCAGCTGTTGCTCAAGAGCAGGAGATGAAGGCGAAGGTCGAAGAGATGAACGCGAAACTCGTTGAGGCCCAGGCTCAGGTGCCTATGGCGATCGCCGAAGCATTCCGCGCTGGAAATTTGGGAATCATGGACTACTACCGTTTGGAGAACATCCAATCGGATACGTCGATGAGGAAGTCGATTTCCGATAGCGACTCGGGTTCGAGCGACCCAGGAAATAGCTAAGGCTCTTTTAGACTATGGATTGGATTCTCAATAATTTAGAAAACGTCGTTGTTCCGGTAATCATCATGATTCTGTACGGGCTCGGTAGCCGCGCGCAGAAGAAACAGCAAGAAGGTGAGGCCTCGGACCAGCCGGCCGAAGAAATTGAAACTACGGCGGACGAAGCGCGTCGGGTTCAGGAGATACAAGAGGAGATTCGTCGCAAGATTGCAGAGCGAATGGGTCGGACTGTTCCTCCTCCGACTCCACCTCGACCACCAGTTGCGCAACCTGCTACTCCACCAAGAACTCAGTACGCTGAGCCTCGCCCGCCAGCGCAATCGCTGAGTCGAAGGACGCCACCCCCTGCTCCTCGTCCACCTATTATCCCTGCGTTTGATCAGACATCTCACAATCGAGAGATAGAGGCTAAGATGCGTAAAGTTCGGGAGCTTGAGGCAAAGATAAAGACGAAGCCACTTGAAGCGGCAGTGTGGGGAGCGAGAAATAAAACAAACCCTAAGGGTCAGCTCCGCAAAGAGCTTTTTAAGGATCTGGCGAGTCCTATTGGACAGAAGAAGGCGATACTCGTAAGTGAAATCTTGGGCTCTCCCGTTGGGATCAAGGGTCCCGCCTGTTGGAAGGCGAATGTTTAAAACAATTAGGGAACTGTAATTCTGCCCAATCCGTCAGTTCCTGGGCTAAACGTTTGCCCACTTTTTGTGTAACTTAGATTTTTCCCGTCGCTGAAAGCAATCGTGATGGGTCCGCGTTTCCTGATTTCTACTTCGTCTCCTGCAGCGAGTGGATCGCTGAAAAGCCGGGTATTGGAATCTTTTTCGATCACCAATACGTTAACGGCACCCGATGCGATTAATCGAATGACTTCCTCAGCGGGTTGGAGGATTTGCGTACCAGAGGTATCGATTACAGGCGCATCCACGAGCTCAGGGTTGATCTCGGGGCTTTCCTTGTTGATGACATTCCAAACTACATAGACCAGAAGGATAAAGACTGCGAAGACAGCTGCTACAGCAAATCCTAACTTCCAGTAAAGTGAGTAGTCTACTTCCGAATCGCTCTCTGTAACGAGCCCTGAACCGGATGATCGCGATTCCATTCCGCCCGAGGAGTAAGACCCTAGAGGGGCCTGCATTTCCTGCTGAGATTGTTCAGAGCTAAGTTCTGGCTCGTGATTCTCTCGGGAGGGTGGAGCCGTATCGGATGGGATATCCAAACGGCCTAGTAACTCGCCGCGATCACGTTTCGAAATTTTACTGCGGCCAAGTTTAAATGAAGTGTAGTCAGTAATGATCTTGGCCGGATCGATATGAAGAAACTTGGAGTAATTGCTCAAGAATCCGCGAACGTAGATGTCGGGAATACCGATATCGAATTTGTCCTTCTCGAAGAAATCAAGGAAGTCGCCGCGAATTTTGGTAGCATCGGCTGCCTCGCGTATGGAAATACCCTTTTTTTTGCGGGCTTCTTCTAATCGTTCCCCAATGGATTGCATATGGGACTGATTAAGGGAGCCGTTGGAAAAAATGCAAAGAAAATGATATTTCGGATCTTAAACAGACTAAATAATTCTTAGCTAGGTTTTAGAAAGCCTCTACAGGTTCTCTAGATCCATCATAATATCGCGTGGTTTCGATCCGTTGTCGGGTCCGACAATACCACGGGCTTCCATCAGATCCATGATACGCGCAGCGCGATTATAACCGATCTTGAGACGACGTTGTAGCATCGACGTTGACGCGCGGCCTGTACTACGGAGGACCTCTATCGCGTCTGGGAAGAGTTCGTCTTCATCGTCTTGCAACTCCGCGATATCGTCGTCTTCCAGTTCGATTTGACGTTGAACTTCTTCGACAAACTGAGGGGGTCCGTTTTGTTTCAGGAATTCGACGATGTTATTAATTTCCTCATCGGAAACGAAACAGCCCTGAGATCGGAGCAGTTTTCCGGAACCCGGAGGATTGAATAGCATGTCTCCACGCCCAATAAGTTGC
>CALGUT010000036.1 GCA_937920335.1 uncultured Opitutales bacterium | reverse complement strand
GTTTGGAGATTAAGGAGCGTTATTGATTATTTTTGGAGTTCTTATAGGTCTAGTAAATGATTCGAATACCCCACCTTTGTTTTTTATTCGTTTTCGCCTCTGCCATTATATTACTGGGGCAGGCGGAAAACCCTTACACCGATTCACCTGACTGGTATAAGCCTGGTCACCCTCTAAATCCGGCAGCACCGGCAGGGATTAATACGTTACCCGGATTTGAGGTTGAGAAGGTGTTAGATGTTCCGTCATCGGTGGGATCAGTAACCGCTATGACCTTGGATGATGATGGGAATATCATCTTTGGAACGCAGCTCCGAAGAGGACTATATCAGGTTGTCCCTTCGTTGCCAGGGAGTGGGGAGCGATCTAGGTTAGAACCGCTCGAAGGGCAGGCTGCATTGATTGGCTGGACCCAAGGCTTACTCTATGCTTTTGACAGCCTATACGTAACCGTCGCTGAGGGTAACGAATATTGGGAGCCCGGTTTGTATCGGCTTTTGGATTCTGATGGGGATGGGGTGTTCGATGAAAACGTACAGCTATTGAAGTTCGATGGTTCTGGTGAGCACGGTCCGCACAATCTTGTGATGGGTCCCGATGGAGAGTATATCTACATGATTTGTGGAAATGGGACGCCGGTTCCTGAGGCCATTATGAATCGCAAAACGGTTCGAACAGAAAGTGTAGATCATTTGATGCCTAACGGATTTGAGAATACGACGTTTACAGATGCAGCGTTTGTTTTAAGATTAAACCCGGATGGTACGGATCCTCAGTTGATTGGAAGTGGAATGCGCAATCCCTACGACATTGCGTTTAACAGAGTCGGAGATCTTTTCACTTTCGATTCTGATATGGAGTATGATTTGGGAACTCCGTTTTATCGACCGACTCGAATTTGCCATATTGTAAGTGGTGCTGAATTTGGTTGGCGATCCAGTGCTGGAAAATGGCCAGACTATTACGAGGATAGCGTCGGATCTGTGGTTGATATCGGCCCTTCATCACCGACAGGGTTGGTGTTTGGTTACGAAACTAATTTTCCCAAGAGATACCAGGAAGCCCTTTTCGTTTTGGATTGGACCTTCGCTACCATTTACGCGGTGCACCTTCAGTCAGAGGGCGCGAGTTACAAAGCTACTTTTGAAACCTTCCTCAGTGGAAATGGTCTGCCGCTGACCGATGCCGTTGTCGCTCCCGATGGGGCGCTTTACTTCAGTGTAGGAGGACGAAGGCTGGGATCGGCAATTTACCGTGTATGGTATTCCGGACCGGATATAGATCCGAAAGAGGCAACGTTTCAATCAGTACCCACCAATGAACCTCGTGAGCTTCGATTAGCCCTCGAGAGCTACCACGGAAAAGAAAACCCGAAAGTAGTCGATCAAGTTTGGACCCACTTGGGTAGTGAAGATCGATCTATTCGCTACGCCGCTCGTATCGCCTTGGAATCTCAGCCGGTCAAGCTCTGGCGGAAGAAAGTGATCGAGGAAACTTCTACCCAATTAAAATTGCCCGGATTGCTGGCGCTAGCTCGTCAGGGCAATCAAGCAGATGCGTTAAGAGTAATAGATGCGCTAAATACCTTTGATCTTTCGAGCTTCTCTGATGAAGGACTTCTGATTTCTCTTCGGATTCTAGAAGTCGCGCTCGGTAAGGGTAGTTTGGATCTCAAAGTGGAAGGGAAGATACTTATCTCACAACTCCGCCCTCTGTTGTCATCTGGTTCTAAGAGCATTGCTCGTGAACTTTCCCGGCTGCTGTGTTACCTCGAAGATCGAGGTTCGATAGATTCACTGCTGGAGCTCATGGAAAAAGATGAAGGAGAGGTTCAGTCAAAGGCAGCGGAGCTGGTGGCGCGAAATCTTCGATATGGATCACCCGTTATGGACATGCTTCAGTCCGCACCATTGAAGGAGCGGATGCATCACGCGCAAATGCTCAACTGGATCGAGAGCGGGTGGAGTCTCGGTCAGCGAAAACGCTATTTCGAATTGGTGGTAGATGCCATCAAGACCTCTAAAGGTGGAAACGGTTATCCCGTTTTTTGGGACCAGATCCTTGAGACGGCCAAGAGCCAGCTTAGTGAAGACGAGACGAGGGCATTGTCTGATCTTTGGCAGGGACTCACTGTAGTGGTTGAGAGACCTAAACCAGTGGGGCCGGGAAAACTCTGGACACGAGAATATCTGTCCGAACGGGTCGCTGCTGGTTTTGGTAAGCGAGATTTCGAGAACGGGAAAACCATGTATGCGGCTGCAAGCTGTCTGACCTGTCATGTGATGAAAGATGAAGGAGGCATAGTGGGACCTAATCTAACTACGGTTGGCCAGCGGTTCACCGTTAATGATTTACTGGATTCGGTCATCAACCCCAGTGCGAGCGTTTCGGACCAATACCAGGTGGTAACGCTACAATTGAAAAACGGAGAAGCACTTTCAGGGCGTATTCACGCCAAGGATGCGAGTTCAACGGTAATCGCGACGAATGTTCTGAAGCCGATGCAGGCGAGAACCATTGCCAACTCAGAGATTGAGCAATCAACACCGCTTCCTGTATCCACGATGCCTCCAGCCCTGCTAAACACACTGAACGAAGGTGAAGTGCTGGATCTATTGGCCTATATTCTTGCCGGTGGAGATTCGGGCCACCCGTTGTTTCGATGACTAGCCTGAATGCTACTCGATCATACCGATCTGTTTCATCCAATCTGCCATGATGTGATTCCATCCCGTGACTGGTTTTTCAGTAGCGCGTAATCCATAGCCGTGACCACCACTCTCATAGATGTGGAGTTCGGCTGGTACATCGGCTTTCTTGAGTTCGATGTAAAGCTCTGCGCTGGCGATGGAACGATTACTGTCGTCATGCGTAACGGCAAAAAAGAAAGGCGGGAGATCCGGGTTGATGGAAATGCCTGGTTCTTCATGCATGGGATAGCCTAGATAAATGATACCCACGAAGTCTGGAATAAAGGAGACATCGTCATACCCGTCGATCGGGGCATATTGACGAGCTTGTAACAATGAAGTCAGCCCAGCAGTTTGTGCTCCTGCTGAAAACCCCATCAGACCGATTTTGTCTGAGGCGATGCCAAGCTCATCTGCTCTTCCGCGCACGAGACTGACGGTTCTTTGAGCATCTTGAACGGCTGCTTTCCAACGTGTATCAGGATTACGAGCAGGTACTCGGTATTTCAATACAATGCCCGTTATGCCCAAAGTGTTTAACCATTCTGCGACTTCAGTGCCCTCCAGGTCGTAGGCAAGTATATGGTGACCGCCCCCGGGTGCTATGATGACGCAGGTCCCGTTGTCGATCGCCGGATCGGGTTTGAAGATTTCGATCTGAGGAACTGAAACGTTGCCCAGTCGTATGAGGCGCCGACCAGCAACCTGCTTGTCGTCGTCTTTAGTTCGGTCTTCCTCTGGCGGAAGTTCTTTGATTTCTCCAGGAGCTTCCCCAGGCCAGATATTTACTGAAAGGGGCTTTGTTGGCTTTGAAAGAAGTATATCAGCAAAATTTTCGTCCCAGCGACTCACCGATTGTCTGGGTAACAGATCTGCCTCATTTTGTTTTTGTCCCCATATGAGGCTGGTTAAGAGGAAAAAAGAGCAAAAGTTCAGAAGGTAGTCTTTCATAAATAATCAGGCTAGTAGGTCGTGGACAACATGTCCGTGCACATCAGTCAGTCGGAAGTCCCTACCTTGGAATCTGTAGGTGAGTCGTTCATGATCGAATCCAAGGGTATGCAATAGAGTAGCGTTTAGATCGTGTACGTGTACTGGGTTTTCTGTGACATTAAAACCAAAGTCGTCGGTTGCGCCGTGCACATAGCCAGCTTTTACACCGCCACCGGCCAGCCACATGGTAAATGCCTTGTTATGGTGATCGCGTCCGTTGCGCTCTTTACCTTGGGCCATCGGCGTTCGCCCAAACTCACCGCCCCAGACGACGAGTGTGTCCTTTAGCATATCGCGGTCTTTGAGATCTTGCAGCAATGCTGCTACCGGTTGGTCCGTGTCGCGACAGTTCTTGGGTAAGGCCGTATCTAGGCTTCCGTGTTGATCCCATGCTTCGTGGAATAATTGGACAAAGCGAACCCCTCGTTCGAGCATGCGACGGCCCAATAAGCAGTTTCTTGCGAAGTTGGATTCATTGGGATCCTTGATGTCATAGGCCTCAAAGGTGGCTTGAGACTCCTGCTTGAGGTCCATGAGTTCCGGTGCGCTCGCTTGAAGCTGGTAGGCTGATTCATAGGCCTGTATGCGTCCGGCTGTTTGAGGGTCGGCCAGATTATCCAGCGTCTGCTGGTTCAGGCGTTTCAGAGTATCCAATGAAGCGCGCTGGGCTTGCCGGTCATATCCTTTGGGGTTTGAAAGGTAGAGCACCGGGTCTCCAGTCCCTCTAAACGGAACGCCGTTGTAGGCAGTAGGTAGAAAGCCGCAACCATAGTTACTGGCCCCTCCACTGGTTCCCTTGGCACTTGTCAACACCACGTATCCAGGGAGTTCTTCTGATTCACTACCGAGTCCGTAGACGGTCCAGGCACCGAGGCTGGGGCGACCGAACTGGCTATGGCCGGTGCTAAGAAATATCTGTGCCGGCGCGTGGTTCACGGCGTCTGTTTGCATGGATTTGATGAAACAGATGTCGTCGACATGTTTGCTAAGGTGCGGAAGCAAGGTACTGACTTCTGCTCCATTCTTTCCATAGCGGTCAAAATCGTATTTTGTGCCCATTAAAGCCGAGTTCGGATTAATGAACGCTGCACGATAATCCTTTAGCAATTCAGCAGGTGGAAGCTCTCCGTCCCGATTCACGAGCTCTGGTTTGTAGTCGAATAAATCGAGGTGGCTGGGCGCACCCGCCTGAAAAATATAGATGACCCGTTTCGCTGTGGGTGCGAAATGAGGAGTTTTGGGTGCAAGCGGATTTCCGTTGGTTGCAGCAATACCCTCTCGGGCGAATAGCGAATTCATCGCCAATCCTGCCATGCCGACTCCACAATTTTGAAGAAACCAGCGGCGGGAATGCAGGGTTGCTATTTCTTTTTGTAGTTCCTTTTCCATGACGTTAGTTCTTAGTGAGGGTTTCGTCGAGGTTTAGTAGCACGCGCGAGGCGATCGCCCAAGCTGCTAGTTCACGGGGTGTAGTTCCATTGGGTAGTTCGGGCGGATTATAAGGGTCAATGAATGCAATCTCACGAATGCCTAACCAGCCATCGGCGAGCCGCTTTGCCTGTTCTTCCATCAAATGGATGATCTCTTGGGTTTCGAATGTACTTGCGGGTCTTCCCGTTGTGAGAAGGTAGCCGTAGTTGACGCGTTCTTCATCGGAGTCGCCGCCTTCCTTCAGAATTCGCAAAGCCATCGCCTGAGTGGCTTCTACGAAGATTGGTTCGTTGAGTGAGACCAGCGCTGAGAGTGGCGTGTTCGAACGAATTCTACGGACGCACGAAAAGTCTCCGTTAGGCGCATCGAACGATGATAGGGTAGGGTCCGGCATCGACCGCTTGCGAAACATGTAGAGTGATCGGCGGTAACGGGATTCGTCCGTGGCTTCCGACCAGTAGTCCGGCTTTACGTAGTTGTAGTTGAGCACGGATTCCGGGACGGGAGGATAAACACTAGGCCCTCCTATCTTGTGGGTGATCAGACCTGAGGATGCGAGTGCTATGTCTCGGATCACCTCGGCTTCAGCTCTAAATCTGGGGCCGCGAGCCAAAAGAATGTTGCGCGGGTCTTTTTCGTAAAGCTCTGGAGTTAGCTTGGAGCTCTGTTGATAAGTCTTACTCAACACGATGGTCTTGATCAGTTCCTTGACACTCCAACCGTTTTCGCGGAATTGAACAGCCAAGGTGTCGAGTATATCGAGATATTCGGGTTTGGGAGCCCGGGTTCCGAAGTCTTCCGGTGTCAGAACCAAGCCGTCGCCAAATAAGGCCTGCCAGACACGGTTCACCTGAACGCGAGCCGTAAGTGGAGCGTCTTCCTCAATCAACCAACGGGCTAGATCCAGTCGGTTGGGATTCTCTTTGGGTAGATCATTAAGAACAGCTGGAGTGCCTCGAGGAACTGTATGCAAAGGTTTATCCCACGCGCCTCTGGAGAGAAGGCGGGTTACGCGATCTTGTCCTGGAAGGGTATCGGTGCTGTGCAGGACGCTGGTCTTCGCTTCCGGGTATTCGCTTTCAAGTCTTACGATTGAACTATTTATAGTCTCGAGATCGGTTTGCTGAGTACGCCAAGCTCGAAATAGAGCGACCTGATCGTCAGCTACTCGCTCCTCAACGGGCTTTATGGAAGCTAGCGTAGCTGCATGGTCATGAGAAGGTGCTTTGGGGTTGGAGGTATCTGTAAACGAGAATCGGTAGCGCCCGAGTTGCTGATTCTCACGGTCGTTTCCGTCACCTCCATGATTTTGTATCAGCTCTACCTTTATGCGACTACCTTCAGGCAAGGTGAGGGGTTCCTCAAATTCGATGACCGCGACCGATTCGGTATGTCTGATGACTGGACCACGATCCGGGGCCCAAGCCGTTTCTTTGTCTCCGTCGATGAGGAATTGGGCGGGTCCGATCGTACGCTCGTTGTAAGGGTCTCTCGTTTTATGGTGGAAGTAAGACTTTAACTCTCCTTCGGGTGTTTCAAAATCTGCGGTGGCTGATGCAAGCTTTACTTCGGTCCACTTGTCTTCGCCAGGTAGCTGACTGAAGATCTCAACTTCACTAATAGCAAAGGTCCCCCAGTAGCTGCGTCCCGGACCTCGAAAAGGCTGGTCCCCGTGTGTGAGGGCTTCCAGGCGCATACCGCTAATTGTAGGTAGATTGACGGGACCTTCTGTGATCGAATAGCCCATCACGGTCGGGTGCCCAAGCGTTAGAATACTGAGGTCTTCCAACTTTTTGGGGTGATTCAGACCGCCATCCCACTCCTGCACGTCCGTGTCCCAGATTTTCCAAATTGAGTTGGCGGCTTGCTGTTCTATTATCCAGTTTGCCAGTGATGTTTTCCAGTCGGGCTTTTGCTTTCGGATTTCATCTTCCAGTTCACCAATCTCAGATTTTATCATGTTGATTTCCTGTTGTTGGTCATCGGAGTAAATCCATGACTGCGCCTC
>CALGUT010000035.1 GCA_937920335.1 uncultured Opitutales bacterium | reverse complement strand
CAGTTTCGATTTCAGTTTTGGCAGATAAGTTAACTACATCACCAGCGTGTGCTGCAGTCGTAAAAAGTGCAAGGAAGGCTACCAAGCCTAATTTCAGTATGTTTTTCATTTTCAATTGAAGATTAATTTTTGGATAATTTATGACTCGTTTTTTATTGTTCTGAACAAGTTCATTTGTCTGAATTGGCTGAAAAATCATTACATTTCTAGTCCAGTCAAACGCTTTGGTGAAAATAATTGTTCACAGAAACCCTTATTGGATTCATAAGTGATTCAATGATCTCCAGCAGGTACTTTTCGACACCTATTTAAGGCCGGAAAGACTGAAAAATAGAGTAAAGACCCTAACCTGTCTCTTCTCTTACTTCATTGGAGAGCGTTCCGATTTTCTCGATACTTATCTCAAGCGTGTCTCCGGCCTTTAGAAAACGGGGTGGTTTTTGCGCGGCACCGACTCCATCGGGAGTTCCCGTTAGGATCATCGTCCCTGGAACAAGCGTGTTACTTCCGCTTAGAAACGAAATTACCTGTGCGACACTAAACGCCATGTCCTTAGTATTTCCATCCTGAACCAGATCGCCATTCAAGCGCGTCTGCAACACGAGGTTATTAGGATCTGGAATTTCGTCCGCTGTAATTAATACCGGCCCAGCCGGACAGAAAGTATCGAAAGTTTTTCCGCGGCAAAACTGACCACCGCCCCACTCTTTTTGCCAATCACGGGCACTCACGTCATTGGCAACCGTATAGCCCAATACATAATCCAGGGCCTCATCGACCGATACATTTTTGCAGGTTTTACCAATCACCACGGCCAGCTCCCCCTCATAATCGACTTTGTCGCTTCGCAAATGGCGCGGTAGGATAATGGTTTCGCCAGACGCGATTACTGTCGTAGGGGCCTTCATGAAAATGATGGGGAATTCTCCCATCTTCGATCCTGTTTCCCGCCCATGGAGTGGATAATTGATCCCGACACAATAGATAGCTACAGGCTGAACAGGTGCCAGAATACGTTCCACCTTGACCGACTCTTCAGTTACCTGAAAGGACCCCCCAGCGGTTAATACGGCTCTAACATAACCACCGGAGTGGTCCTGAGTAGCGTAATCGGAGTTTCCAGAAGCATCTTGAAAGCGGACAATTTCCATAGCCACCATTAGGACAGTAAGATGTTTTCCGGTCAATCGTGACAAGCAATAGAGTTTGCAACTTAATGGCCGCTTTCCGTGTCTTGAAGAAGGAATTACACCATTCACTTACCATGATCAAAGAACTCAAGCACTTTGCGAAGATCTTAGGAATCCTACTTGTCACCGCATTCATCATATTTCTGGTAAATCAGATCGCTGGCGTCGTTGGGCTGGCAAGCGAACTGCATTCTTACTTCGGGATAGCCGTACTCGTGCTCGCAATCGCAGCTGTTGGGTTTTTGATAGCTTACCCACTCTTTCTTTGGTTCAAACTTCCGCCCGCACTCGTGCCCCCCGAAGATAAAACCGGAGAAGCCTATCAGGAATATTTGGGAAGTTACCGAAAACGTCTGAAGAAGAATCCACTCGTCATGGAAGCAGGTATAGACGTCTTCGAGGAAAACGGATTGGTCGCCGCCAGTAAGGTACTTGAGCTCAAGGCCCTTTCATTTACGCAGAATTCAGCGGGCGCGGTATTCCTGAGCACCGCCATTTCTCAAAACGGACGACTCGATGCCTTCATGGTCCTCATGGCACAAATGCGCCTGGTCTGGAATATTTCACAACTCTACAACCAACGCCCCAATCCTAAGGAGCTGCTGTGGCTCTACTCGAATGTTGCAGGCTCCACCTTCCTCGCCAGCAAACTGGAAGATGTAGATGTCAGCCAACAAGTAACCCCCATCGTCTCCAAGGTGATGGGAACGATGGCTGGCGGCGCCATCCCGGGATTTGCGACCGCATCCAGCATGCTGACCAACATGGTATTCGAAGGAACGGTTAACGCATTTCTCACCCTGCGCGTGGGTGCTATTACCCGACTCTATTGCGACCCGCTCAATCGCGAAACCAAATCCGGTGCCCGCAAGATGGCTATTAAGGAGGCCGCTATTCATTTGGGAAGTATCGTGGTTGATGGGTCTCAGAAAGTTTCGAGCACATTCTGGTCTGCCTCACGAGGCGTAGCAGGTAATGCTATAGGAAAAGCCGGCGGTGCCGTCAAAGGCGTTGGACAATCCGTCAGAAGCACGATCTCGAAGGTTAGCAAACCCTTCCGCTGAACCACAACAAAGTCGAACGAACTAGTTCCTACTGCCGTTTGCCGCGTGGGGCATGCGGTGAAGGTCCCAACACATCATTTGCATCCATCCAGTCCTTAAGCTGCGCATAGAGCCTATCTCTCACCTGAGGCTGAGCATCCGCCAAATCATTTGTTTCGGACAAGTCTTCGGCCAGATCATAGAGCTCCAACTTCCCCGTTTTATGGGTGCGGATCAGTTTGAGATTATTCTCGATCAATACCCCGTCCACCTGACGACTAAAGTAGATACCTTCGCGGGGACGCTCAACGCTCCCTCGACCTTGATTCATCAAAATCGATTTAAGCGAACCGCCTTCAACCTCAACGGGCAGTGATTTCGATGACTCGATCAACTCATGAAACGTCGGTAGTAAATCGTATCCAATAATGGGTACGTCTGAATACGTCCCTGAGGCGATCCCAGGTCCCACCGCAAAAAATGGCACGCGAATGCCGCCTTCATAGTAAGACCCTTTCCCTGCGCGTAGCGGCTTATTAAAATCCGGAAACTGCCGGGCTGTCCCTCCGTTATCGGAGGTGAAGATGATATAGGTCGTTTCCTGAATCCCCAACTCCTCCACCACATTGATAATTCGCCCGAGCGCCTGATCAAGATCATCCAACATAGCCGCATACCAATAAGCCGTGTGCACTTGCCCCGGTTTTCGTTGCTTATGTTTTTCCAGAGTCTCTACCTTCGCTTCAGCAGAGAGGTGAATGAAGTAATGCGAGATCTGAAGGTAAAACGGATTTTCCGCATGAACCTGGTGTTTAATAAACTCTACCGAATCGTCGGTGATCGACACAGCCCGCTTCGGATCCTCGTGTGGCCAGAACTTCGTCTGGTCCGTCGTGATCTGACGCCCCGTCCGATTATTGGTTTGCCCGTCAGACGCATCATACCCTCGCTCTGCCGGGTGGCCATACATATGCCATTTCCCAAAGTGAGCCGCCACATACTCCGGGTGCGCCGCTTTCAATACCTGCGGAATGGTAGGTGAATCAATCGCTTCCGGAAAATTAGCTCCCTGATTCGTCGTTTTCTTCAATTTAGCCGGCGATATCCCCAACTGGATTGAATGCCGGGATGGGCCGCACACCGGATGCGGTGAATAGGCTTGCGAAAAGGTCATCCCCGCATCCGCAAGCCGCTGCATGTTCGGCGTCTGGTAAAAGTCGGACTTCGTATCCTCCCGCCCGGGAATCATAGCCACCTGCGTATTATTCCATCCCTGATCATCCGTCAGAATCAAGATAATATTCGGAGGCTGCTTCGCTTCAGCCAACCCGGCAATCAACGCAAAGCATACAATAAAAGACAATCGGACGAAAAACTTCAGCATAACACGGTTCAAAACTCAAAAAAACCTATCCCTCAACTAACTCGCTAGCAACAACCTTTGATAATCATCATGGTTCCCACCGAATCATAAACACAAAAAAAGCTTGAGGTTAACTAGTGATCTTATGATCACTAGTTAACCGTGAACGATTCCACTATTCATTTCTCTGACCGCAAAGCTCTCCTGCAATCGCTCTGTCGCGAAATAGGTGCCTGCTTTGCTTCAGAGATCGATAGTGACCTAGTTTCGCCCTTTAAGACTGAGATTCCAGCAATTGATTCACTCTCCTCTGGTGGGTTCCCAAAAAACACACTCTCGGAGATCATAGAATCTTCTCCGAGCTCGGGCGGGAACCTCTTACTCTACCACCTCCTAGAGCGGGTAAAACAGCAGCGGGGGTATGTAGCCCTCGTCGATGGAAATGATAGCTTTGCACCGGATTCCGTCGAGAGCAGTGAAACCTTGCGCCACTTGTACTGGGTCCGTTGTCGCACCACAAAAGAAGCAATTCGTGTCAGCGATCTTCTGGCTGGAGATGGCAACTTTTCACTATTGCTCATAGATCTTCGACGGAACGACTTGAACACCCTCCGACGTATCCCCGGCAACCAGTGGTATCGACTACAACGGGCAGTGCAGAAGTCCACCTGCACCTGCGTGGCATTCACACCGCAGGTGCTTATTCCCGCTGCCAAGCTGCGGTTGCGCCTGGTGAGCTCATTTGCGCTCTCAGCCCTAGACGAAGACCATACCCATTTACGGGACCGACTGTCGGCCGAACCTTTAAGTGATAGCGCGATTGAGCGCATCGGGTAACCCCATGCAAAATCGATGTATGCCGTTATCCAAATTCCCGTCTTCCCGCTTCAGGCTCTACTACGCCAGATGCGAAAACGTCCCAAAGGCCCCATTGCCGTACTGGATGAATCTGGTGAACAATCTTACATACTAACCGCCAACAAAGTAGCCCGGCAGTTTGAAGTCACCGAAGGCATGCATCCGGCAAGAGCCCTCGCCCGTTGCGCCCACTTGCAACTCATTCCCCGTTCAGAAGCGGCAGAGAAATCTACAACCCGGATTCTGCATTTGCTCGCACAGACTTTATCACCACGCATCGAAGCTACCGACAGTGGTCTGGTCACTATCGATCTCCGCGGAGCCACTGAGCAAAGCCGGCAAGAGAAGCTGGAGAGTCTGGTCGAACGATTCCGAACCATCGGACTATTCGTCCGTATCGGTATAGCCGGTACGCCGGATCATGCACTCTGGGCGGCCTATCTTGCCAAGTGGATCAAACGGGTGCGTTGGGTCGATACGTTCTTAAATCAACTACCGGTAGCGGTCACCGGAATTTCTCAGGAAGTCGTCGAAATCTTTGCAGGCTGGGGTATCCACACACTGGGGGCGATCAAGAAACTACCTCGAGAGGAAGTGGGCGCGCGCCTCGGCAAGAGTGGACTCGATCTATGGGACGCGGTATCGGGTCAACGCAGTCGCCTACTCAAGCCTTATAAAACGGAGCCGCAATTCTTCCGCAAACTTGAGCTCGATTACCGGGTCGAAAACCTCGAAGCCCTCTTATTTATTCTAAAACGGTTTATCGACGAGCTAACACTGGAACTACGCGTTTCCCACCAGGCAGCGTTTGGGTTTAAAATCTACCTGAAACTGGAGAATAAGCGTATCCAGGAAACACACATCGAGGTGCCGATACCCAGCAGCCGCGCATCCACCTTATTTAGAATTCTGGAAACAGCGCTGGAGAATATGCAAACGCAGGACGCGATCGTTGGAGTTCACCTTCGACTGGACACCGCCGAAGCACGGGCGCGCCAAAGCGACCTCTTTGCCGTGGCAATGGAGGATGCCGTAGGGTTTGGTGAAACTGCGGATCGCATTGCAGCACTGGTCGGGCCGGATAGAAGCGGCTCTCCACGCGCTAACAATACCTGGCGGCCCGATGCATTTCATATCGAAAAACTGGACACAGAGATTCAGACGGATTTCGAACCGGAATCCCATAAGCCTTCTATCGGCCTGCCGCTTGAGCGCATACGCCCTCCCCGTCCGATTCGGGTATTCATGCAAGACGAACAGCCCGCTGCGATCGAAGGTGAAGTCATTCAGGGTATCGTTAAACAGGTCAATGGGCCGTGGCGACTCTCCAGCGATTGGTGGGACAACAAACCCTGGTCACGGGAGGAATGGGACATCGAATTGGAAGCAGGCGGACTGTATCGCATTTTCCGAACGAGCAAGGGTTGGTTTGTGGAGGGCATGTATGGCTGATTACGTCGAACTACATGCCAATAGTGCTTTTAGTTTTCTGCGTGGTGGATCGGACCCGACGGACATGGCCCAAGCCGCCGCTGAAGCAGGACTCCCCACCGCCGCACTGACCGATCGGGATGGCGTCTACGGAGCTCCGCGTTTTTATAAAGCTGCCCGCGAAAACGGGATTCGCCCAATAGTAGGTGCAGAGCTGACCTTAAAAGATGGAAGTGCCCTTCCCGTCTTGGTCGCTTCCCGACTGGGGTACCAAAACCTATGTCGCTTGATCACGGTTGCCCAACTTCGGTCAGAAAAAGGAAGCGCCGCCTTCGGGCTCGATGATATCGCTCCCTACAGCGAGGGACTCGTAGCGCTCACCGGCGATGCCTTCGAAGGTCCATTAACCACGACTCCAGCATCTGATTGGGAAATCTTCATCGCAGACTTGCGCAACACATTTCCCAACAAAGACCAACTCTACATCGAACTCAACCACCACCAACGACGAGGTGATAAACGACGTATGCGCAGATTGATCGACCTGGCCGAGGCAAGTGACCTGCCTACTCTAGCGACTAATGCGGTTCGTTATGCCACCCCCCGGCAGCGTTTGGTCAGCGACGTATTCACTTGCCTACGACACCACACGCATCTGGATGCTGCAGGGCGATTGCTTAGTCAAAATGCGGAACGGCATTACAAAACACCCGACGAGATGAACAAGCTCTTCGAGCACCATCCGGAAGCATTATTAAATACCTGCCGGTTAGCCGACCGCCTGGAATTCTCTCTGGAAAACCTCGGCTATGAGTTTCCCCGTTACAAAGTGCCACCCGGAGAGGACATGGATAGTTACCTCAGAAAAATAACGCTCTTTGGTGCAGGAAATCGCTACAGCAGTATTACTCCTAAAATCCGGAAACAGTTGATACATGAATTGCGGATCATCGCTAACTTGGGTTTCGCCGGTTACTTTTTAATCGTTTGGGACATCGTCAACTTCTGCCGCGAAAACGGGATCATGGTTCAAGGACGGGGCAGTGCCGCTAATAGCGCCGTCTGCTACAGCTTGGGTATTACCGCATTCGATCCCATCAGCAGTAAGCTCCTCTTCGAACGATTCCTTAGCGAAGGACGTTCGGGCTGGCCCGATATTGACCTCGACCTTCCCAGTGGCAATCGACGTGAAAGTGTCATCCAGGAGGTCTATCAACGCTATGGCAAACACGGGGC
>CALGUT010000034.1 GCA_937920335.1 uncultured Opitutales bacterium | reverse complement strand
TGACCACAACGATCATAATTTCCACGAGGGTAAAACCTTTTTTGCTATTTTTCATGATATACACTAGATTTGATTTTTATATAGTTGGTATTTGATTAACGACTCCAATCAAAGTCATTCCCGGCTTTCTTTAAAGGGCGATGAAACGGCTTTCTCTTCATTAATTATTTTTTTACAAATACCCTATATTGCAATGCGTATCAGTATTGCCAACACGGATTTCACCATACAGACAGACAAAGAAAAAGCCGTTCACCCCAAAGGTGAACGGCTCGAAACTATGTTACTGGTGAACGCTTAATTAGAAAGCGACACTAACGGTACCCGGAGTACCACCAGTAGCAGAAATTGCTGTTCCCAGATCAATTGAAGTTGGATAAGTTTCACCAGCAACTGCGTCAACAGACTTGATGAACTTGTCGGTTCCAACCAGGTTAGCTGAAGTTACTGTAGTAACTCCGTTTTCCAGGAAGTACTGATCAGCACCGGAAGCCAACTGACGAAGGTTGTTGGTGATAGCTTTCTTCTGTGACGTATCGCGAACTTTCTTGAACGCAGGGATAGCCATAGCGGCCAAAAGACCGATGATGACCACAACGATCATAATTTCCACGAGGGTAAAACCTTTTTTGCTATTTTTCATAATTTGAACTAGATTTGATTTAATAGATATTGTTGGTGTTTTGATTAACAGAACCGACTAAGTAAGGTTTTTTCCCCCAAATAAAGCTGCTCCAAATAGTTCTTTTTTAATTAAAACTATTTTTACGCCATTAGGCGCTTAGAACTAGCCCACAGCTTCAAAAACCTCAGCAAATACCATCTTTCCTCCAGCAGAAGGCAGAATGCTCAATACTTTCACGCTCACTTGTTGACCAACAAACTTCCTTCCATCGTTAACAACCATCATAGATCCATCCGGTAGATAACCAACAGCCTGCCCCTCGTCCTTTCCAGGCTTTACAAGTTCAATGAAGGTTACGTCTCCAACATTTATTTGAGGTGCGAGTGATTTATAAAGGGCATTCAAATTCAACCATGTGACCCCTTGAAACTCCGCCAATTGGGCAAGGTTATAGTCGAGGGTCAAGAGCTTCGCTTTAAGTGCCTTGGCTAGAAATATCAACTTGGCGTCAACCGCGGTTCTTTGTGAAACATCGCTCTCATGAATCTTGATCTCCACGAACGGTAAGTTCTTTAGCTTATTTAGATATTCGAGCCCTTGGCGTCCTTTGTCTTTTCGCTGCTTATCACTGGAATCGGCTACCCTCTGGAGCTCATCCAATACGAACTGAGGAATAACCAGCCCGTTAGTGATAAACTTAGTTTCGCACAACTTCACGATCCGCCCATCAATAAGCGCACTCGTATCAACGAGAATGGTCGATGAATCGACAGATTCAGGAGAGAACCGAATATAAGGAATAACTACGTTAAACTCATCTTTCCCCCGTAAAGCGACTACAGTACCCAGGTACATAAAGATTACATACAGCCCCAACCTGACTAGAAAGAGTATCGCAGGATCGCCGTTCTCAAACAACGGAGAGATATCGATCAGAAACGCAATCAGCGCTCCGATCCCCAACCCAAACGACAGAGCTGTAAGCCCGCGGAGCGAGAATCCCTTCAAGAAAATATCTACCAAGATAACCAATGATCCTAGCATCATACCAATACCGATAGCCAATAACTGATATTGGTCCCATTCCTTCACCGAAAAGCACACGAGCCAACTTCCGAAGACACAGACAAGGAAGAAGAAGATTCGTATAATAAAGATGGTCTTTTTCATTTGAGAAGGCACTCAATACACTGAGCACACTGGAATTGTAATAGGATAGCTTTAATCCAAAACACAAAATCGAAAACCTACCCAACGCGAACGAAAATTGGGTGCTACTGCTGTCACAGGTTTATTTATAATTTCTTTATAACTATCGGCCCCACTTCCGCCGAATAAGTAAAAACCTTTATTTTCTTCACCAGGCTGAACCCACTCTGCAAGATTCCCAAAAATATCATAAAACCCCGAATAGGCATCCGACGTCTTAACGGGCTGGCTCTTAAATTCACTCCGATTGGCAAACCACAAAACAGAATCATCAACCCCCACAAACCCCAGATCCATAAGCCACTCTTTCCGGGGTAACACTACGGGCTGGCCGATGACCCAGCCTATCTTTTTGCAGAATTCAGACGCTTCCTCCAGCCCCACAGAGTCTACCGGATAGGATTCCCCCTTCCACCGGCTTGGATTCGCCTGCATGATCATCTCATAGAGACCCTGATCTACTTCTGTTTCATACATTAAGAATTGTCCACTCGGATGCTCTTTGAGTCTGCCGTTAATATGACCTCGGATCTCGGGTAGACGATCTATCTGGAAGACCAGCCATTCTGTCCTATTTTTTAATTCGATATCTGGCAGCAGACTCAGCGGAAAGCGTTTAGCAAAGCTAGGGAGTGTTTGTGAATTCAGAATCGAAACCAAATAAA
>CALGUT010000033.1 GCA_937920335.1 uncultured Opitutales bacterium | reverse complement strand
AGGTAGGCCTGCAACACCTCGCGATACTTGCCAGCGTCCCTGACGAGCTCGAGATCTCCACGCCGTTCAGCGGCCATGCGCTGGCCTCCTTCCGGTATGTCATCCAAATCATCGTCCTTTATGGGTGGCGCTTTTATTTGGTCCAGCGGATACATTTCAAAATACTTGCGCGGCGCGTACCACGGCAGATGGGGCCGGTAGTTGCCCGCCGCAAGGAAGAAGGGCTCATCGGGAGGTTGCCGAAGGAACCTGACCGCCCACTCGACCATCTGGCCATCACCCATTTCACTGTCTTTCAGGTCAAAAGGTCCCCAGTCAAATTCGCGAGGATTAACCGGAGGCTTGGTAAGTGCTTTGACGGATGGAAGCTGGTTCAGGGGAAACCCTTCCGGCCAGCTGAAGTTTTTAACGTCAAGACCGCGCGCCAGTTGATCCTGGTAATGACTGTCAAAGACCTGGTCGAAATACTCGTGCCAGTCGCTGAGACGGTTGAATCCTGGCGTGTGGTGAAGTACTTTTCCTCCTCCCGCCACATAGTAACCATTCGCTTTGAAATGCTGCGGAATCGACGTTACACCGGGCATGGCTTCGTGCCAGATCACGTTATTGGCATAGATGCCTGTGCTGCCCGGAGATCTGCCGGTGATCATAGCTACCCGTGATGGATTACAAACCGGTGCGGCTACATGGGCATTGGTAAACAGCAATCCACGTTCGGCCAGACGATCAAGATTCGGTGTGATAACTCCCGAATAACCCCCGAGACAACTGACCCAGTCGTTCATGTCGTCCGCGATAATCATCAGGACATTCGGTTTTGTGGAATTGGCCGTTAATCCAGGCATAAACAGAGCGAGCAACAGCGCCAGGATTGTGAAGTGTTTTTTCATCGTGACTGATTTGTTGGCTTCCTATTTTTGGAGGATGCGCTGGGTTGAGGTGCATGTCCCTTCACGGAAGATGGTTCCTTACCGAAGAAGTAATCCGGGTAATTCCAACCACGCTTTTTACCCTCCGCTTTTGACGGAAGGCCGTAGACTTCGGCTTTCAGGAGTTGCAGGTTGACTGGATCCAAGAGCGGATCGTTCGTCTGCTGACGCCAGGAAAGCAGACTTTGTTTGAGCTCGTTAAATGCGGTCGCATGCCTGGAGTCGTCGACAAGATTGCGAAATTCATAAGGATCGGCCTGCAGGTCGTAGAGTTCATACCTCGGCGGTTTTTTCATCAGCGCATAGGCAGCGCGAACCTCGGGAGCGGCGTTGGCGACGCTTCGCGGCAGGCCTCCATCGAAACCCGCCTGGCCGCGCTCCACGGCGTCTGCCTCGAGCTTGCGGAAGGTGTCGGCGTAACCGGGATTCTCTTCGTCTAAAAGAAGATTCTCAATGAGTTTGTAACGGCCGTTACGCACGGCACGCTGCGGGTAGAAGTTTGCCTTGGCCGCGTGGGTGTGAAATTCGGTAAACAAATGTTTTCTCCACGAGACCGCTTCCCCGACAATCAACGGATACAAGGATGCCCCGGGGAGATCCGGAAGAGTCCGAGCCTTGGCCGCGGAGAGCAGTGTCGGCACCAAATCGATGGTGGAAACCAGTTCATTGCACACCAGCGGTTTCGCCACGCCCGGCCAACGGACGATTAGCGGAATACGAACGCCGCCTTCGTAACAAGTCCGTTTGCCACGAAGCATGTCCGCGCCGTGGTCGCCAAGGTAAACGACGAGGGTGTTGTCCGCCTTGCCGGAGTTTCGCAAGGCCTTGAGTAAATCCCCCACAAGGGTGTCGAGGCGGCTTATCGAGTTGTAGTAATCGGCAATCATTTCACGCATCTCGGGCGGGTCTATTCCGAAATACGGCATGGCCTTTACGTCGCCGCCGTTTTGCGGATCCTTTGGCAACCCGTCCACCTGGCGCAGCCATGGATCATGTGCATCGGGATAATTGACATGCAGGAAAAAGGGTTGGGTACCGGCTTGCATAAAAGCTTCCGCGAAGCGGGCGTAATCTCCCAAATTTTTTCGCGCGAAGTTTCCGGAGGGAATTTCCTTCATGTCGTAGGGAAAAGCCGATTCGGGATTGATATGCAGTTTGCCAATGAGTCCGGTCCGGTAGCCAGCTTCCTTTAGGCTGCGTGGAAGATTCGGCGTGTCCTCCCGATAGAGCCGGAACCCCCAAGTCGCGAGACCGATTTGCCCATGTTGGTGCGGATACAATCCCGTTAAAAAACTCGCGCGCGACTGACTGCAACCCGCTTGCGTCACATAAGCGTTATGAAAAAGAACGCCCTCCCCGGCCAGCTTATCCAGGACTGGTGTCCGCGCATAAGGATCGCCGTAACACCCAAGTTCGGGACCATTATCTTCCGAGACGATAAGCAAGATGTTCGGCTGGGCCGCCTGCACGGAAATCAACAACGCAAGCAGTAGTCCGGATAGTGAAAGCAGGCAGGTTTTTTTCATATTCAATGGTAATCGTTGGGAAGTTGTTTAACAAGGCTGGTACACGATCTGACGAGGCTATCGGACGATCCATTCCAGATTGAAGCGGGCAAGGGTGAGATTGGCATAAGCCCAGTCACGTTTACGAATCACAACCGGTTTATCAGTGCCGCTTTCGTAGAAACAAAGAACCGTTCCGTCGGGGAGGACAGCCAGGTCGCTGTAACCGCTGGGCCCCGACTGGAGGATCTTTTTCACGGGCCAGGTCATACCGCCATCGCGGCTGAGTTTTATGGTCACATCGCGGCGGGCCGAATGTGCACGCGCGGTGGTATGGGGATTGGAAAACAGAACCAGCGGACCTGAAAGGGTGGAATTGCCCGGATGTGCAATTATTCCAGCCATACAACCTGGTTCGAGCAAGTCTTCGGCAAACGCAGGCTTCGACCACCCGCTTGCTCCATCAGGACTGTAACTTACCAGACGGCGATCCCGCGGATTGGTATTGCGGGCGGTTATGAGAGCCCGGCCATCGGCCAGTGGGACTATGTTGGGCTCCCCCGCACCGGGAATGGCGATTTCGCCGCGTTGCCATGTTTCCCCGGCATCGTCGCTAAAGATAACGCCTACCGCTTTGCGTAATGAAGCCTCGGAATCGTAGGTAGCCATCCAGAAGGGCACACAGAGTCGTCCATTCTCCATTTCCATGGCATGTCCGGGGCCGGTGGCGATGACTTGCCAATCCAGTTCGTTGCGGAAATTTTCAAAAGTAGAAGTAATCTCAATGGGCTTTGTCCAATGAATGCCATCATCCTCACTGC
This sequence comes from uncultured Opitutales bacterium, assembly GCA_937920335.1. Lineage (GTDB taxonomy): Bacteria > Verrucomicrobiota > Verrucomicrobiia > Opitutales > UBA2995 > UBA2995. The sequence goes on along the minus strand of CALGUT010000033.1, from coordinate 2,556 downwards.
GTAGGTAAAAGCAGCGCATATATTCCACGCAGTAAAGCAAATGCACCACACCTTCGCGCGTGGCGATGGCCACCGGATTATTGACGGTTTGTTCGTCGGGGCCACCCATGTCTTTTCCTTTCTTCTCATCAGACATGTGCGGGTTTCTCGCCAGACGAGGTCCCAAATGGGCAACTTGTTTGGCCGGGGAAAATGTGCGGCCTCCATCCGTACTGCGTCGAAGGTGAATTTCGATCTCTCCACGGTCGGCGCCACTGAATTTTCGCGCTTCGCAGTACACCAACACACTGCCTTTGGCAGTAACCACGATTCCGGGAATCCGGTAAAGCGTAAAACCGTTGCTCAATTCCTCAAAGAGCACCGTCTTTTCCAGGAAGGGTTCCGCCGCTTGCGATACTGAAGGTATGGCAATGCTTCCCCAAAGAAAACTCAAAATGAAGATGCTCCTGAGTGTCATGGTTTACTTTGAGGTTTCTTACCCGGGACATTTAAGGTAACGGGCCGGGTTCTGGCGCGAAGCTGGACATCCATTGCTATGCTCATGGCGTTTTGCAGCACTGCAAAGCCGGGATTGTTCGCCAGGTTTTCGCGCTCGATGAGCAAATTCGACAACCGTGCGGTACTGACAGAAGAAGTGTAATCGTAAAGCTCCTCAGACAAAACCTTGCGTGAGTTCCAATCGATCCAACGCGTGTAGCGATGGTCGGCAGTGCGAATGGAATAGCCCATGATTTCGGGATTGCCACCCTTGAAAGGGCGGGAGAATTGGCTGAGTACCAGGTCGTGGCCCGGGGCCGTGGGGTTCTCAAGAATGGACACGAGGCTTCGGCCGTCGAGATCCGCCGGCGGACTGAGTTTTGCGAGTTCGGCGAGCGTGGGATAGATGTCGACGTACTCGGTCAAGGCATCGGTGGAGGCACCCGGCTGTGGCATTCCCGGTACCCGTATCATGAGTGGAACATGCGTATCCAACTCGAAGTTGGTGTCTTTGCACCAATGATCCGCTTCACCCAGAGAGTAACCATGATCCCCGAAAAGGACGACGATGGTGTTTTCTTCGAGACCCAGTTTTTTTAACGCATCAAGAAGCTTCCCCACCTGTGCGTCGGTATAGCTGACACAGGCATAATAGCCGTGACGCAGTTCACGGGCTTGCTCAACTGAAACACGCTCGTCAGACGGGACCCCTTCATACCCGCCGAGCTCCAGGTGGTCAGGGTAAGCTACCTCGGGAGCGCCCCGTGTTCGGGTGGTTTTCCCCTGCAATACGAATTCAGATGGATCATACAGATCCCAATATTTTCTGGGTGCATTGAATGGCAAGTGTGGCTTGAAAAAGCCGACGGCGAGGAAAAAGGGCTCCGGCTTCCGGCTGAGTGCTTGCAGAGTTTGGATGGCAAGGTTCGCGAGTTGACCATCCGGATATCCATCGTCTGGCACTTCAGCCTTTTCAAACGGAACCCCCTTCCCGTTACGTTGGTTATTTTCGGGTAGCGCGTAATTTCTCCAACCCTCAAGCCGCAGCACGTGGGGTACCGACCATGAAAGCGGGTCTTCTTCCTTCTCATTGCCACTGAAAACTTTGCCCAGCCCCTGCGCATGGTATCCATTGTTTTTGAAAAGCTGCGGCAGTGTCACCAGTTGGGGCAGGCTTTGACGAAACAGATTTCGATTGTGCCAAACACCCGTATTGTCAGGCAGCTTTCCAGTCAGGATGGACGCACGTGACGGTCCGCACACCGCCTGTTGGCAATAGGCACGATTAAACAAGCGCGCTGTTGCCGCCAAATGGTCGATGTTCGGCGATTTCACCACCGGATCGCCATAACAACCCAAGGCGGTTCGCAAATCGTCCACCGCAATAAAGAGCACGTTGGGCTTCTCCAGGGCTGCCTGCGCAGTCCCTTGGAAAAACAGAAACACCAAGGCTAAAAAAAGGATCTTCATACCGGGGTAAACGTAATCATCATCGCTAAAGCATTAGTCGGATCTATGGTGGAATTCAGTCACATACGATCAGAGATACAGTGAGAAATCTCAACTGGAAACCCAAACACTCCTTGCTGGTATGGTGAATGAACCACCGCCTGGAGACAAATTGGTAGATAATCAAAGAAAATTAAGCAGAGGCAACCGCCAGCATACTCCAGAAGCATGTATATATCGGTGACCTTACTCGAACCACTGCAGCAGCCAATCCAGCTGCTCCTCCACCGTGGTTTCCTGCCTTCCTTTTAGCCTGGAGGTTAATCCCATGGCGTCGTAACGATCTTTAAACCATTTCCCGAAGGCAATGTGATGGGCGTACTTCGACTGGGAAACCAATATGACGTCGGAAGATCAGAAAATGGTCATTCCAGGAAGGTCAGAAAATGGACATTCCATGATTCTTGAATTAGGTGGGAAAGCGAAGAAAAAAGGTGTCATGTCTTTTTCTGATCCGAAGGTGACACTCAACGGCATTTTTCAAAGGTCTCGATAGAGCCAGAGATCTATTGTCAGGTTGATCCTAGGGAGTGTTTTTAAATTCCTCAAAGAAAAAGCTTGTACTCTATG
>CALGUT010000032.1 GCA_937920335.1 uncultured Opitutales bacterium | reverse complement strand
CTAGACCAGCGGTCGAGACCGGGTTCCTGCACTTCGTAGCGCGCGTACATCTGGTAAAATACGACATCGGTGTATTTGGCTGTGATCGGGAGAACCGTATCCAGCGAATCCGTATTCGCATGAATTTTGTCGCCAAAGAACATATGATTCGTGTCGTAACGACGAATCGCATCCCGCGCGGTCTGGTAGTAACGGTCTACGACGCGGTGAAGAAACTTAGTATTATCACGCGTCTCATTCACGTTGTATAGCTCGGTCTGCGGACGCCAATTTTCCGCTTTAGCCAGCGCATCGAAAGACCTGAAAGCAGTGCCATAGGTAGTATTGAAGGCTCCAATACTTCCTCGATAAAGATCCATCATCGTTTGCACGTAGGTCATCTTTCCAGGAGCAGAGGCACCCAGATTTCTTAGACGTCGGGGCCACCCCACGCGGGAGGGTCGTCTGGCACCTCCAATAGTGTCTGTCCGTTCACGCAGATCCTCCTCCGTAAAAAGCGCGCAGTCCGTCATCGCATACCCGAGCAGGTAGGGATCGTCTTTCACCGGAAGGGCCAGCTCTTTGGCCATTCCATCACAGTGGGTGTCGAATTCTGGCGAAAACACATCCCTGAAATTCTCATTCGGAATGTCTCCTTTCCAGTGGGGAATTTCCACAAAACTAATCCGCTGTATGTAAGCCATTTGTGGCTGTGGTTTGTTCACTACCTGCAATGCATTGTGCATGCCCACCGTATTAAAACCAAACTGTTCACAGGTCTTCATGAACCAGCCTCTCAAAGCGGCATACACCTCGGGGCTATGTTTCATCTCCTTGACCCCCAGTTTCTTTCGCCACACCTCTTTATTGTAGTCCGCCATCCAAAGATCCGGAGAGAGATGATTGATGCCCCAACTTAGAAAGGCGTTTCCCTCAGGCGTCACCAACCACCAGCGCTCATCTTTCTCAACCCGGAAATAGCCGGTGCCTTTAAATTGCTTTCCCATCCATCCACCATAGCGATCAAAGCCCGAAGAGGATTGTCCCATCAAACGAGAATTCGATCCCAATGTCCCATACCCTGCGCTCGCAGCAGCAGATAAACGAAGAAAGTCGCGTCGATTCATACTTCGAAGTAAGTGCCGTATTGATTTCAGCGTCAAGAATCCGCACGCTATTAACATGAACGCCTTCCGTTTCCACAAAGGGCCTATTACCCGCCTCAAGCTCATCCTATTCAATAGGCCTCGACACTACCCTTTCCAATTATTGAGAGACCGCCTTCTCGCGACTATGCTCCTGGTCATCACCAGCCATTCCGTTTCTGCGGTTGATACTCAATTTTCCGTAGACCAACTCCGTAAGGATCATCCGAAGATCCTCGCCTCAGAGGCGGACTTCGAACGCATCCGTGCGGGCTTCCCCGATGAACTTGGGCAAGAGATGCTTTCCTTTCTCCAAATGACGGGCGAGTCCCTCCTCACCGCAGAACCCGCGCAGTTTAAGCTAGCTGGCATGCGCCTTCTCAATGAGTCTCGGCTAGCACTCAAACACATCAGCACTTTCGCCCTACTCTATCGGGTGTATGGAGAGGACCGGTACAAGGAAAAAACCATCTTGTATCTGGATCATGTAACGTCCTTTCCCAACTGGAATCCACAACACTATCTGGACATCGGCGAGATGACCTTGGCCGTTTCCATCGGAGTTGACTGGCTTTGGCAGGACCTGAATCCCGAACAACGAGATCGCTACCTGACTGCCATCATCGAGAAAGGGATCAACCCGTCGCTGGATGAATCCGTCGAGAGCAATTGGTGGATGTACTATAACAACAACTGGAACCCTGTTTGCCATGCGGGGCTTACGGCAGGCGCTATCCTGATAGCAGAGCGTGAACCGGAATTAGCTGAGCGTATAATAAATCGCGCCCTCAAGGCAGTACCGATTGCCATGGCAGAAACAGATCCAGATGGCATTTATCCGGAAGGTCCTACCTACTGGGCTTACGGCACTGAGTTCTCCATCATATTCATGGACTTGTT
>CALGUT010000031.1 GCA_937920335.1 uncultured Opitutales bacterium | reverse complement strand
AGAACGCTCTCGTCCCGCTGACTTCCTCCGGAGTGCTGAAGAATAGGCAGTTGCCGAAGCGTCCCGCTCCATCCATCATGGCTTCGGGGGGCAGTCCGGGATCTGAGAGGATTTCAGGCCTTGATTCCACGAGTGTGTAAAGCGTTGAATCCCCGTTGGCTAAGTCGGCATCTGGCCCCGCATCAAACGATGCGTGGAATGTGAGGGAGTCGATCAGTGAATTGGAAAACGGCTCAGATTTGCTACATCCAAAACTTAGGAGCGCGAGTAGTGGAATCCCGGAAAGAACGATGGTGTAAGACTTCATAGGCTAATAATCATTAAGCGATTACTATTTTGTGCAATACGCGAACGCAGGGGGTACAGAATGCATCGCTCAATTTTTCAACTAAGTCGTAAGTTGTCTCATTTGCAACTGACGAAGTATCTGAAAATGGCAGACTATGCATTGCGAGTAGTGATGGCTGTTGCTACCTTTCACCCGTCCGCTCCTACCAAGCCCGCGACCAATGGGTTCCTCGGTTGTATAACGCCATCGATTCGTATGGATGATAGGTCTCGACTTGGTGTCCTAGTGTATCGCCAGCGGTCTTACTGGGTTTTGTGTTGTCAAAGGCTTTGCACGATCTGGGTTTTCTATGTATCTCCTGTTTCTTAAATGATGTTACCTCTTATTCGGTCCCTATTCATAGTTCTCAGTTTGGTTGTTTCTCAGGCGATTCTTAGCGCGAAGACTCAACCACCCAATGTGCTCTTTATTGTAATAGATGACCTTAATGACTGGATCGGTTGCATGGATGGGCACCCACAGGCAAAGACGCCGAATATCGATGCGCTCGCTGCGAAAGGAACGCTATTTACTAATGCCCATTGCCAGGCTCCGATCTGCGGGCCTTCTCGAGCTTCGTTTCTGTCAGGGCGATATCCGCATCAAACGGGAATTTATAATCAACCCAACGGCGGAAGATCGCTTGAAGCAGATACTACGAACTTCAACGGGCATTTGCTTCCGCAATATTTTGCAGAAAACGGTTATAAAACGATGGGTGTTGGAAAAATAACCCACGGGATGTCTCTGGAGAGTGCTGTGCAGATTGCAGGATCAAAAGGTAGCTCCGGTCCAAAGCCGGATGGACCCAAACCTCCGAACGACTTTCGATTTCATTACCGTCCGGATTATTCGCTGCCGTTTACGGGAACTCAAACAGACTGGGGTGTCTTTCCGGAATTGACCGAAGAGATGCCTGATTATCAATCGGCAGATTGGACAATTGATCAGTTGCAGCAAGCCCACGATAAACCGTTCTTTATGGCGGTTGGATATCACCGTCCGCACGTCCCGTTTTATGTGCCGCAGGAGTGGTTCGATTTGTACCCTCTCGAATCGATTCAGCTGCCAACTATTCCTGATGGTGATTTAGAGGATGTGCCTCTCGCAGGCCGCCGCATTCATGAGATGCCTCGATTTCCGCAGCTTGAGTGGTTACGGGCGAATGATAACGAAGAGCTGAGGCGCTGCACTCAGGCCTACCTTGCCTGTATTAGTTTTGTGGATGCTCAGGTAGGGCGAATCCTCGATGCACTCGAAACATCCGACTATGCGAAAGATACAATTGTAGTTTTATTCAGCGATCACGGATACCATCTGGGTGAAAAATCTCGAGTTTCCAAACATGGGCTTTGGGAAGAAGCTACGCGGGTTCCCATGATCTTTGCTGGATCCGGTATTGGAAAAGGGAAAAAGAGTTCCAAGCCTACGGGACTAATCGATTTGTATCCGACCTTAATAGAGCTGTGCGACCTGCCTGAACGGTCTGCTAACGCCGGGAAAAGCCTGGTGCCCCTGCTTAAGGATTCTACTGCTGATTGGCGTCACTCGGTACTAACAACCTACGCTAAAGGGAATCACGCACTGCGATCGGAAATGTATCGGTATATTCGGTACGATGATGGATCGGAGGAATTGTATGATCATGACTCTGATCCCCAGGAGTGGGAGAACCTCGCAGCTAGTTCGAAGCATCAGGAGGTTATTTTGGGCTTTCGAGATCAGCTGCCGAAGGAAGAGGCTGAGTATCATCCGGCGGTTGGCAATGGTCCTGTGAACGCCTGGTTTGTTGAGCACTATGAGCGCCACGGCGTGGGTAAGAAGAACTAGTAGGCTGAAAATGAACCGCGCGATTAAAATTCTCTTGCTAGTTATTGCTTTCATCTCTGGAGCGTTAAGTCCGGTGGTTTCGGCTGTCTCGCTTCCCAACGTATTTGGAAACAATATGGTTCTCCAGCAGAAGACCTCAGTGCCTGTGTGGGGGTGGGGTGAACCGGGTGAGAGGGTTCTTATACGGGGTGATTGGGGAAGCGAAGTGACAGGGACTGTGAATGTCGATGGTTCTTGGAAGTTGTTTTTGGAGACCCCAGCATATGGAGGACCCTATAACGTATCGGTTGAAGGGGAGAGCCTTATCCAGTTCGAAAACGTAATGATCGGCGAGGTTTGGCTATGTGCCGGTCAGTCGAATATGGGTTGGCGGTTGTCTGCGACGATCGGAGGAGAAGAGGAGGCGTCCTCGGCACATTATCCGGGTATTCGAATATTTCGTTCAGAAAGAT
>CALGUT010000030.1 GCA_937920335.1 uncultured Opitutales bacterium | reverse complement strand
GTGAGCCTTTTTTTCATCCCAGCCAGGATCGACGTTAAAAGTATCTGTCAGAAACGGGCGGTTTGATCCGGGTAAACACATTCCGTGGCGGAAGGGGGCGTTGATGAGCTTCGCTTCAAAGTCTGCCGACATGGACTCCGTGAGTTGGTAGTAGGTATCGGGGAATTCGTCTTTAAGCTTATGAATCCGTGGATAGAAGGCCGTGTTTCGCTTCGGTAGGCTCAGCACTTTGTCCGCAATCTGCAGCGCTTCGACCAGAGATGTGAATTTTCTTGGCACCAAGAGAGTGATCTCTGAATCGGGTCTGGAAGTCGCAATCGCTTTGATAAACGGAGCCCACTTTATGAGTTCTCCTAGTTGATCGGGCATCCGAAGCCATATGCGGTTCTTTTTAGGAAGCGTGTCCCAGTTATAGAATTCCTTGGTCTCCTCGAGAAGGGTTTTGGGGTAATTGAGGTTTAGGTTCTGCGACAAGGTAGATTGAGCTTTCCAACGGTTATGTACCCACATCCAGTCTTCCGCGAATGCCTCATTGGACGTGAGCGTATTTTCCAGCCATTGATTGGCTTTGAGAACAACCGGTTCGTCTTTGCTACCGCTTGAAATCTTTGTCACGTGGAGGTTCCCTTCCCAGAAACCGGTTCTTTCTCCGTGGAAACTGAGGACATCGGCGTTGTAGGCATGGGAGAGGAATTGATGGAAACCAGTGGTCGTAGCGGCTCTTCCCATGAAGAAGGTAAGGTAGCCTGAGTTGCCGACGCTTTGATCAAACACAAAAATCATCCAGTTTTTTTCCTTCACCAACTTACGTGCCTGATGAAGTCCACTGCGTCGGTCGACGAGGATTACGCCGTTCTTGGCCCGGCTCTCCTGAGCGTAAGCATCGATTTTCTTCTGATTGAGGGGGCGGTAAAGGACTCCGATGTCAGGATTATCAAGCGGTATGCTTCACGGTAGCAGCGAACAGGCTTCCATCATGCTGTTGTGCACCGAGACACCGACAATCGGCTTTTTTGGTGAAACGTAATTCTTCAGCAATTCCACCGATTCGTCAGTGGCGATCAACGTCTTGTCCAATTGCTCTTCGGACAAATAAGGCAAGGCCAAGTTGAACAAGGCCATTTCTACCATCCGACGACAACTAATACGCGCTTTATTGCGCCGCCATGCAGCCGATTTATCCGGGTAGGCGTGATGGAGATTGGAAAGAACTGTGTGTCTCCTGGCCGATGGGAAAAAATAGACGCAGTCGCCTATACAGATCGCTATGACTTGGGCGAACGGCTTTGGTAGGGTGGCGAGTAGCCAGCCGATCAATTTAACTAGGCTGAGCACGTACTTTAGTTGGGTGTTATTTTTAGCATTCGTGTTCTAAAAACGGATGACAGCCTTAAAAATCATGAGCAAATTAGCAAGCTCTAGAAACTCGGTCGCTTAGGCTCTCGGTGTTGCGCAAATTCGGAGAATTTGAAACGAGATCGCTTTGGGACTTTATTCTTGGAATTCAAGACACCACGCGGCTAAGGTTGCGCGCTTTTTAACCTGTAACAGAGATGATTGATACAAAGATCCTAAGAGAAGAACCGGATCGGGTTCGCGAGGCTATTGCTAATAAGGGCAGCGATTGCGACCTCGATGTGATTCTGGCTATGGACACAGAGCGGAGGCAGTTGATAACGGCTGTGGAAAAACTGCGTGCAGAACAAAAGAGTGTTAACGCAGAAATGGCTTCGCTTCAGAAAGGCTCTCCAGAATTCTTGGCGAAAGTCCAAGAGATGCGTGGAGTTGCTGGACAGGTGAAAGAAGGAGATGCGGCTTTGAAGGCACTTGAAGAGACTTGGGCGCAGCAGATGCTTTCGATCCCGAATATTCCGCATAGTTCGGTTCCAGTAGCACCAACGCCGGAAGGGAATGTCGTCCACTCAACATGGGGTGACTTGGCTTCAGCGAGTCCGTTTGCCAAAGCTCATTATGACTCTGAGATTTTTAATCGCCTGTCTGACTTTCCGCGTGGTTCGAAAGTAACGGGGGCAGGGTGGCCGTTCTTCAAGGGAGGCATGGCGAGACTTATTCGTAGCCTGATCAACTTCTACCTCGATCAGGCGCGTGACCATGGTTTCGAGGAACTTATGGCGCCTTTAGTGGTTAATGAGGCTAGTGCCCGCGCGACTGGTCAGCTGCCGGATAAAGAAGGGCAGATGTATGTGATTCCTCAAGACGGGTTTTTTATGATCCCCACTTCAGAGGTTCCGGTTACCAATTACTATCGCGACGAAATTTTGGAAGAATCTGAGCTTCCTATTTACCGTGCATGCTACACACCCTGTTTTCGACGGGAAGCTGGTAGTCATGGCAAGGACGTTCGTGGACTTAACCGTACACACCAGTTTGATAAGGTAGAGTTGGTGAAATGGGTTAACCCATCCGATTCCTACGATGAGCTGGAAAGCCTGCGTGGCCACTCTGAGATGCTGCTTCAAAAACTAGAACTTCCTTATCGAGTGCTTCTCATGTGCACGGGTGACTTGGGTTTCACTCAGACTAAGAAATACGATCTCGAAGTCTGGGCAGCGGGACAGGAGCGCTGGCTTGAGGTATCAAGCTGTAGCAACTTTGAAGCGTTTCAGGCGCGACGTGCGAATATCCGTTTCCGTGCTCAAGGTGAAAAACCAGTACATGTCCATACTTTGAATGGATCCGGGTTGGCTGTTCCTCGTGTCTTGGCGGCCATTCTCGAAAATAATCTCCAAGAGAGTGGTAGCGTGAAGATTCCTGACGTATTGGTGAGTTATTTCGGACAGGAGTATTTAACCTAGCTGAAAGTATGGATTGGCCTGCTAAAGCGGAGGTGTTGGCTTCTTCCATCGAGAAGAATGCACTTCACGCGAAGGCCTGTGAGGAATTAGAAGCCTCGTTGGGAGCGGTCGCGGTGGCTGTTTCAGGTGGCTCTGATTCTCTAGCGGCATTATTGCTGGTTTATGCTCATTTTCCGCAGCTGCGCTCCCGGCTTTCCGTTTTGCACTTCGACCATTGTATGAGAGGAAACGAATCGGAGGCAGACGCCCGTTTCACAAGAGAAGTCGCATCCGCGCTCGGACTCGATTTCCAGTCGAAGGGTTGGAGAGGAAGGGACCCCGAACTCACTATTTCTGAGGCTAAGGCGCGGCATGCTCGCCACAAATTCTTCGATGAGTATGTCTCGAATAGTAACGGATCCATTATCGTGACCGGGCATCAAAGGGACGATGTTCTGGAGACCCTGATGTTGCGGATTGCGAGAGCCAGCAATTTGACTGGGTTGTCGGCACCTAGACCGATTTCACGGTTTTCTAATGGTAAAACGATGGTGAGGCCGTTGCTGAACTTGTCAAAAGCGGAGCTTGAAGCTCATTTGTCAGCGATCAGTATCGAGTGGCGAACCGATAAGTCTAACGAGGCTTCAGAATTTGATCGGAACAGACTGCGTAATCAAGTCATCCCCAAATGGCAGGAATCCACTCAGTTTGATCTTGGTCAGGCGGCTGCTCAAGTGAGGCACTATTTAGAAGAAGCAGGCGAGGCGGTTGATTATTTACTCGAGCAGTCCGAGCTATCGCAAGACGGCGATAATCCTGCAAAACTGCCGGCGAATCTGCCAGTAAACGCAGTGTTAAGGCGTTGGCTGCAGTTATGGATCTCATCTCAAACAGAAGGGAAAGCTCTGTCTCCAGTAATTGTGAACGACATTATTAAAGGTCTGAGGTCTTGCGAAAAGAACCGTTGGAGTTTTGGAACTGGGTTTATAGAATGGAGCAGACCTATTATGTCATATGCTGAGACCGAAGGTCGTGTTTCTGAGGCTACTTTCAACACAGTCCTTGGAATCGGCGCTCGCGTCGAATTGCCTTCTGGAGCCGCGCTAGAGGGGTTTAAGCATATTGCGTCAGCG
>CALGUT010000029.1 GCA_937920335.1 uncultured Opitutales bacterium | reverse complement strand
GCCCTGTCTTTAAGTCCTTTGAGGTTCGAGGAAATGAGGTTATTTTAAGCTTTGATTCAATAGGCTCCGGTCTCATGTCGAGTAATGGTGGACCTCTGAATGCGTTCGCGTTAGCGGCGGACGATCAACGGTTTGTCTGGGCAGAGGCCCGTATTGCGGGTGATACCATCGTGGTCTCAGCTGATACTATAGCTAATCCAGTCGCTGTTCGGTATGCGTGGGCTGATAATCCTTCTCGCAGAATCCTTCTCTACAATCGAGAAGGGCTACCGGCTTCACCTTTTCGAACCGATAATTGGCCGCTTTATGATCCGGAGGACTATGTGCCAGTCAATCAGCTCAAACCCGCAGTCCCGGATGGTTATGTTCAGAAAGAAGTAGATCGACCTCCGATGTTTCAATAGCTTTATTCTGTCTTTAGGAAGAATATTTAAAGCCATACCTCCCAGAGCAATATGCCAACATTCAACGTAGAAGAGTCCATGACCGTAGCTGTCCCTGTTGAGAAAGCGTATGCGGTGGTAAAAGACTTTAAGTAGTGGGCGATGTGGTCGCCGTGGACGATTGCCGATCCTGATTGCAAGGTGAGGATAGCACCGGATGGGACTCAATACGCCTGGGAAGGAAATATTGTGGGGTCAGGAAACATGATCATTGATCAGGCTGAAGCGAACAAAGCGGTACACTACACCCTGACGTTTCTAAAACCATGGAAAGCTGTTTCACCCGTTAGGTTTCTGTTCGAGCCGGACGGTAAGGGAACTAAGATCACTTGGACGATGGAGGGTTCGATACCGGTCTTTTTGTTTTTTATGGCAAAGACGATGGGTGCCTTTGTCGCCATGGATTATGAGCGGGGATTGGCGATGCTGAAAGATCATCTCGAAATTTCAGCTGTTCCTTCGAAACTCAACTTTGCGGGAGTGGAGTCGTTTGCCAGCTTTCCATTTATCGGCTTGAGAACCTCCTGTGCTCGGACTGAGGTCGGTGAGGTCATGGGCAAAGACTTTGAAAAGCTCGTAGCTCTCTTTGAAGAGTTGGATATCGATCCTGGTCCGGCCTTTTCGATCTATCATAAATTTGATCCGGCTAAAAATATCACAGAATATACCGCTGGATTGATGGTAGAAGAGATGCCGGACGATTTACCTGCTGAGTATTTCTCTGGGATGTTTCCCGCGTGTGAAGCTTACAAAGTCGAACACACGGGTCCTTACCGTCACTTGGGTAATGCCTGGTCAGCTGGGATGATGCATGGTCGCTCGAAGGTATTTAAACAGAACAAGAAAATACATCCTTTCGAGACCTATGAAAATGACGTCTCTCAAGTTCCGGAGGAGGAGCTGATAACCAATGTCTACTTCCCGGTCCAATAATCTTTATCTTCGCCCGAAATCTAATCTTTCTCTCATACTTACTCTTGATCTTGTCACACTATCTTAAACATTCAGCGCTGTCGCTGGCATCGATTCTCGCCTTTATAGGTCCGTCACTTACTGCAACTGACGATGGCTTCAAAGAGAATATTCCGTACTATCCCGAATCCGTCACTCAAGGTGATTCCTATATGCAGGAACGCTGCGTGTTGGACATATATTATCCGAAGGACGAAAAGGGCTTTCCGACCGTTGTATGGTTTCATGGCGGAGGATTGAAAAATGGAAACAAGAGCGTCGCCGATCGCTTGAAGGGGCAGGGGTTGGGCGTTGTTGCTGTTAACTATCGTTTGTTTCCCAAAGCCAAGGCTCCTTCTTATATCGAAGATTCAGCCGCTGCTATTGCATGGACGTTTAAGAATATTGAATCGTTTGGGGGAGATCCAGCGAAGATTTTCGTATCCGGTAGTTCGGCGGGTGGTTACCTGACTGCCATGGTCGGTTTGGATAAACGCTGGCTATCGGCCCACGGAATCGATGCCGATCGAATTGCCGGTCTAATTCCCCTTGCGCGTCAGATGTTAACTCATTTCACGGTAAGAGAGGAAAGGGGCATTGATAGTACTACCATGGTTATCGACGAGTATGCACCACTTTCACACCTGAGGGCGGATGCACCGCCCGTGTTGTTGGTAACAGGCGATCGCGAGCTTGAGATGTTAGGCCGCTATGAAGAAAACGCCTACATGTATCGTATGCTCAAAGTGGTCGGGCACCCGGATGTTCGTTTGCTCGAACTGGATGGTTACGGCCATGCTCCTCGCGAACCCTTTTATCCATTGCTTCTTAATGAGATCGATCGGGTGTTGAAGATGCGGGAGTGAGGATTTCTTCAATTTCTCTCCCTTTATTACCATTCTCCGACTTTATCTCACTCTTCAATGTTCGTCTTTTATTAAGGCTAGGGGAGGATCGCGAAGTTCAATTTTAAGAGAAGGATTCTGGTCTACGCCAAGATTTCCTTAACCAGTTTTCCATGCACATCGGTCAAACGATAATGCCGCCCTTGAAATTTGTAAGTGAGGCGCTCGTGATCGATACCGAGGATATGGAGTAGAGTGGCATGGAGATCGTGAACGTGGACCGGATCCTCTGTTATGTTATAGGAGTATTCATCGGTGGCACCGAAGGTGATGCCTTGTTTGATACCGGCTCCAGTAAGAAAAATCGTGAAGCAGCGTGGATGGTGGTCGCGCCCGTAGTTGTCTTCAGTAAGGGTGCCCTGGCTATAGACTGTTCGCCCGAATTCGCCACCCCACACAACGAGAGTGTCCTCCAAGAGGCCTCGTTGTTCTAAGTCTTCGATTAGGGCCGCCGTAGCCTGATCGGTGTCGTAGCACTGACCTTTGATTTGATTGGGTAGGGTTTTGTGTTGGTCCCATCCCATGTGAAACAACTGCACGAAACGTACGTCACGCTCGATAAGTCTGCGAGCCATGATACAGTTACTGGCGTAGGTGCCACGTTTGCGAGATTCTGGTCCGTAGGCTTCGAAAGTGGATTCAGGCTCGTCGGAGGTATCCGTCAGAGCTGGAACAGATGTCTGCATGCGGTAGGCCAGTTCGTATTGAGAAATGCGTGTGGCAATCTCGGGATCACCGGCCTGTTCGTAGCGGTGGTGGTTAATCGCATTGAGGTCGTCGAGCATTCTGCGTCGGGTTTCCTTATCCATGCCTTCCGGATTGTTAAGATAAAGAACCGGATCGCCTATGCCGCGGAATTTAACACCTTGGTGGGTTGTCGGCAAAAAACCACTACCCCAGAGTCGGTCGTAGAGCGGTTGTCCACCGGGTCGACCGGTGCCGGTCGAAATCATGGCCACGAAATCGGGCAGGTCTTTGTTGAGACTTCCAAGGCCATAGGACAGCCAGGATCCGATGCTGGGTCGTCCGGCAATTTGTGAGCCCGTCTGGAAGAAGGTGATTGCGGGATCATGATTGATCGCCTCGGTATGCATGGATTT